>NZ_JBEOXI010000065.1:0-36679 GCF_040296465.1 Streptomyces sp. NPDC002130 | reverse complement strand
ACACCCACAACATGACGGGGGCCAATCCCTTGCGCCGGCCCCCCCTTCTCATCTCTTGTGGAGCTAAGGAGAATTGAACTCCTGACCTCCTGCATGCCATGCAGGCGCTCTACCAACTGAGCTATAGCCCCTTGTTGTGCTCCGCCCGGTTTCCCCGGCGGCGAAGCCAACATTACTGGTCCTGCGGGCCCAACACCAAATCGGTTTCCCCTTGCCCGATATGCCCGTTATGTCGATACCGGGCCGTCGAACGTCAGGCCGTGACGAACGAATAGAACCGCTTGAGCGTGCAGTGCTCCTCCAGGAGCCGGCCGTAGATCGGCTCGCCCTCCAACTCTCGGTACGTCTCGATCGGGTCGCCTTTTATGATCAGCGCCCGCGCGCATTCCTCGCACCAGTACTGGTAGTCGGGATTGATCGGTTCCATGTCGCGGACGATCGGAGTCCCGCTGCCGCACCAGTCGCACTTCCGCCTGTGGGCACCCATCGATCAGCTCCAGCTGTGGCCGCAGGCCGTGCACACGTAGGAAACCCCGCCGTTGTCGCCGAGCATCTGGGCCACGTGCGCGGAACCGCAGGAAGGGCAGCTGAGTCGGGTGGACATGTCCCGTGTGAACGCTGCTTCGAGGAGGTGGTCGACCTCCTCGAGGATGCTCGCAGGCATCGCTACTCCTCCCGTCGGGCCGCGCCCCCTTCCGGCCGTTTGATTCTGCCACGGCCGGACCAATACGGTCAGCGACGCCTCAGTACCAGTCCGGACACGCCACCCGGCGGGGCCGTAGAGGTATACGCCTCAGCGAGCCCGAGTGACTCAAGCCGGAGCACGAAAAATCCCGCCCCCACACCGGGAACGGGATCTTGACGTGGAGCTAAGGAGAATTGAACTCCTGACCTCCTGCATGCCATGCAGGCGCTCTACCAACTGAGCTATAGCCCCTCGCGCCATGTGGCGGAGCCACATGGTGTCTCGCCCCGCTGGCGGGGCGAACAAGAAGAACTTTAGCCTGCGACCTGCCGGAAAGTGAAATCCGGGGTCAGTCGTCGTCGCCGAGCACCGGTTCCGGCAGGGTGCCGGCGTTGTGCTCCAGCAGGCGCCAGCCACGGGCGCCTTCGCCGAGCACGGACCAGCAGCAGTTGGAGAGTCCGCCGAGGCTCTCCCAGTGGCGGGGGTCGAGACCCAGCAGGCGGCCGATGGTGGTGCGGATCGTGCCGCCGTGGCTGACCACGACGAGCGTGCCGTTCTCGGGGAGCTTCTCGGCGTGCCGGAGCACCACCGGGGCCGCGCGGTCGGCGACCTCGGACTCCAGTTCGCCGCCACCACGGCGCACCGGCTCGCCGCGCTTCCACGCGGCGTACTCCTCGCCGTACCGGGCGATGATCTCCTCGTGCGTCAGGCCCTGCCAGACGCCCGCGTAGGTCTCCCGCAGCCCCTCGTCGTGGGTGACGTCGAGGCCGGTGAGCGTGGCGAGCTCGGCGGCCGTGGCCGCTGCGCGCCGCAGGTCGGAGGCGACCATGGCGTCCGGCTTCAGGGACGCGAGCAGCCGGGCGGCGCGGCGGGCCTGGGCGACGCCGGTCTCGGTCAGCTCGACGTCCGTGGTGCCCTGGAAGCGGCGCTCCACGTTCCACGAGGTCTGGCCGTGCCGCCAGAGGATGATGCGACGGCCACGGCCCTTCCCGGCGGACGCCTCACTGGAGGAGGTCACCGCCAGTCACCGTCCAGTTCCGCCTCCTCCTCGGCCGCCCGCAGCTTGGCGTGCTCCTCGGCCTTGCCGCGAGTGGCCTTGGCCTCCTCGGGCAGGTCGAGCTCGGGGCAGTCCTTCCACAGCCGCTCCAGGGCGTAGAAGACGCGCTCCTCGCTGTGCTGGACGTGGACGACGATGTCGACGTAGTCGAGCAGCACCCAGCGGGCCTCGCGGTCGCCCTCGCGGCGCACCGGCTTCGCGTCGAGTTCCTTCGACAGGCGCTCCTCGATCGCGTCGACGATCGCCTTGACCTGGCGGTCGTTGGGCGCGGAGGCCAGCAGGAAGGCGTCCGTGATGGACAGCACGTCACTGACGTCGTAGGCGACGATGTCGTGGGCCAGCTTGTCGGCGGCCGCCTGGGCGGCGGTGTTGATCAGCTCGTGAGAGCGGTCGGTCACGGTCACTGCAAGGCTTTCGGTCGGCGGACACTTGACACCCAAGGGTCTCACGGACCGCCGCGGGCCCCCCACGCGATAACGGGGATCACATGGGGAGCGCGCTCCCGCCGCCTAGCCGGCTGACGGTTTGTAGTCCTGGCCGAGGACCACGGAGACGTCGGCACTCGCGGAGATCCTGCCCTTGGTGACGGAGCCCGCGGGCAGGCCCAGGGTCTTGGCGACCTCGGCGGCGTTCGCCTTGTCGGCGGCGTCGGCGTACACGACCTCGGAGGTGGCCCGGGCGGCGCCGGTGCCGCTCTCCAGGAAGGTGAAACCGCCGTTGAGGAGCACGACGCGGGCCTTCTCGGTGTTGTCCTCGACGCCGGTGGCGTTCTGGACGGCGACGCTGACGGCGGCGCCCTTGTCGGGGCTCTTGGCGGTGCCGCCGAGGACGTTCTTGACGACTCCCGCGCTCGCCTGGGCGCTGAGCGTGCCGTCGTTCTGGACGGGCAGCAGATCGGTCTTGACGTCGCCGCCCTTGGCGAGGTCGGAGAGCCCGGCGAGGAAGGTGCCGAGGTCCTTGTCGGTGAGGGACGGGTCGAGGATCTGGGCGAGGGTCTGGATGGTGGTCGTGGCGGCCTGCGGGTCGGAGGACATCTTGCGCAGCACGCCCTGCATGACCTGCCCGAAACGCTCCAGCTGGGCGTTCTGGGCCTCGCCGGGAGCGCGGTAGGTGGCGTAGGCGACCGCCATCTTGCCGCTGAGGGTCTGGTCCCGGCCCTTGTTGACCAGGGGGGCCTCGCCCTTCTTCTTGGCGGCGGGGTCGGGGACGTCGGTGTCGGTGTCGACGTCGATGTTGCCGACGAGGTCGACGAGGTTCTGCAGGTAGGGCGTGTCCAGGCGCCAGGTGCCCTCGATGTCGGTGCCGAGGACCGTGTCGAGCGCGTCGCGGGTGCCGTCGGAACCGTCGTCCTCGACCGACTTGGCGAGCGTCGTCGTGGTGCCGTCGTCGCTGGTCAGGGCGAGGGAGTTGGGCAGCAGGACGGTGGTGCCCCGCTGGGTGGTGGTGTTGTCGACGAGGAGGGCCGTGGAGGTGCCGCCGCCCTTGGTGTCGTGCAGGTGGACGACGATCACGTCGCGCTTCTGGGCGCCCGCGGCCGTCGCGGTGCCCGTCGTGGAGTCCTCGGAGGACAGGCCGGGCAGCTTCCCCGCGTACCAGAGCCAGCCGACGCCGCCGGCCGCGACGAGCGCGAGGACGACCGCCAGGGCGACGATCCGGCTGCGGGCCCGGCGCCGGGCCTCCTCGCGGCGTTCGGTGCGGTTCTCGGTGAACTTGAGCCAGTCGATGACGTCTTCGGAGTTGGCGTCCGGTTCCTCGACGAAGGCGAACTGCTCGGTGTGGTACTCCCGTTGCGGCTCGGCGGGAGTGTCTTGGTCGTGGGCCGGGCCGGCCTGCTGCGGGATGTGTGCGGTCTGCTGGGCCTGCTGTTCCGCGACGCGGGGCTGCCGGCCGGTGGCACCTGCGGCGGTGGCCTGGCCGTAGGGGTCGTGCGGGGCGCCCTGCGCGGGTCCGCCCTGCTGCGGGGCGGTGCCGTACGGATCGTAGGAGCCGTAGTCGGCGGCGGGCTCGCCCGTGCCGTAGCCGTACGCCGACGGGGGCTGCTGCGCCGCTTGTTCGTACGGGTCGTAGCCGTAGCCCTGCTGGTGCTGCTGGGCGTACGGGTCGTACGTCTGCTGCTGGGTCTGGACCGGCCGGTAGACCGGCCGGCCGTACTCGTCGTAGCCGACGAGCTCGTACTGGTCGGCGCCGTGGTCCGCGGCCCCCGCGTCGTATCGGTCGTTCACCGGTGCCCCTCTCGGCTCACTCGCCGCGGTACAGCTCGCGCTTGTCGATATAGCGCACGACGCCGTCCGGCACCAGGTACCAGATCGGATCGCCCTTGGCGACTCTCGCGCGGCAGTCGGTGGAGGAGATGGCCAGGGCGGGAACCTCCACCAGCGAGACACCGCCCTCCGGGAGACCGGAGTCGTCCAGGTGGTGGCCCGGCCGGGTGGCCCCGATGAAGTGCGCCAGGGAGAACAGCTCCTCGCTGTCCCGCCAGGTGAGGATCTGGGCGAGGGCGTCGGCACCGGTGATGAAGAACAGGTCCGTGTCGGGGTTGAGCGCGCGCAGGTCGCGCAGGGTGTCCACAGTGTAGGTGGGGCCGCCGCGGTCGATGTCGATGCGGCTCACGGAGAACTGCGGGTTCTCGGCGGTCGCGATGACCGTCATCAGGTAGCGGTCCTCGGCCGGGGAGACGCTGCGGTGGCTCTTCTGCCAGGGCTGACCGGTCGGGACGAAGACCACCTCGTCGAGGCGGAACGCCGCGGCGACCTCGCTGGCCGCCACCAGGTGCCCGTGGTGGATCGGGTCGAAGGTGCCGCCCATGACGCCGAGCCGGCGCCTGCCCCGCCGTGAAGCGCCTTCTCCGGTGGCGCCGGTGCGGGGGGCCGTCGCGGAGGCACGGCGGGGCTCCGAGTGTCGCTCGGTGCCGCTCGCCGTCTCCTGTGCCGGGTCGTGCGGCGTCTCGTTCGCCGGACCGGTAGGCATGTCCTGCTCTCCCATGCGTGCAGACCCTACCGGCCCTGCCTGAGGGCTCCGGCCGCCCCCGTGGTCCCCCGGGCATCCTCGGCGGGATGCCCCGCCGGTCTCAGCGGTCGCGGTTGAAGCGGGTGGTGATCCACAGCAGGAGCAGCAGGATGAAGAGCGCGCCGCCGCCGGTGAGGTAGGGGCTGAGGCTCTCGTGGTTTCCGCCGTGCTCTTCGCCCTCGGCGGCGAGGGTGACCAACTGGGCAGCGGTGCTGTGGAAGCTCATCTTCGGCAGGACCTATCGCGTGAGGGCGGGTTAAAGACGTCGGCTCATCGTAAGCGGGCGCCCGTTCCGCGATCACCCCGACTCCGCTTGTTCGTGCCGTGGGCGGTCACGCGTGCCACCGGGGCCGGTCCCAGGGCCCGGCGGGGAACCTTCGTGTGGCCTCAGTCGTCCTTCCGTCTGTAGCCACGCAGCAGGAACCACGCGGTCAGCGCACAGCCCAGGATCATCACGATCAGCACGATCCGCAGCAACCCCGGCCCTTGCCCCTCGGCGGCGCTCGATGCCTCGGCGAGCCAGGCGGTCGCGGGGTGGTGCTCCATGGCGGTGATCTCCTTCGCTGTACTGCCCGACCACCGTAACGCCGCCTAGGCTGGGCTCTGCCTCGGGGAAGCAAAAGGCCGCACAAAGGGCCGCAAAAGTCACACCAGACGCATGGGGGAAGACATGTCCGACGGCCACGAGCAGCAGGGGCACGAGCGCGTGCCGAGCAGGCAGCGCAGGCGCTTCCCCGGGATCTCCTCGCGTACGTACGAGCACCCGGCCGACCGTTCCGCCCTGGTGGCGCTGCGCAAGCTGAGCGGTTTCGACACGGTGTTCAAGGCGCTGAGCGGTCTGCTGCCCGAGCGCAGTCTGCGGCTGCTGTTCCTGTCCGACTCGGTGCGCGTCTCGGACCAGCAGTTCGCCCACTTGAACGTGATGCTGCGGGACGCCTGCTACATCCTGGACCTGGAGAAGGTCCCGCCGATGTACGTGAACCAGGACCCGCAGCCGAACGCGATGTGCATCGGCCTGGACGAGCCGATCATCGTCGTCACGACCGGTCTCGTCGAGCTGCTGGACGAGGAGGAGATGCGGGCGGTCGTCGGGCACGAGGTGGGGCACGCGCTGTCCGGGCACTCCGTCTACCGGACGATCCTGCTGTTCCTGACGAGCCTCGCCGTCCGGGTCGCCTGGATCCCCCTGGGCAATCTCGCGATCATGGCGATCGTGACCGGGCTGCGGGAGTGGTTCCGCAAGTCGGAGCTGTCCGCGGACCGCGCGGGGCTGCTGGTCGGGCAGGATCTGCAGGCCTCGATGCGGGGGCTGATGAAGATCGCGGGCGGTAACCACCTGCACGAGATGAACGTGGACGCGTTCCTGGCCCAGGCCGAGGAGTACGAGGCCGGGGGCGACCTGCGCGACTCCGTGCTGAAGATCCTGAACGTGCTGCCCCGCTCCCACCCCTTCACCACCGTGCGGGCCGCCGAGCTGAAGAAGTGGGCGGAGTCGCGGGACTTCCAGCGGATCATGGACGGCCACTACGCGCGGCGTGACGAGGACAAGGACACCTCGGTCCGGGACTCCTGGCGGGATTCGGCGAACCACTACACGTCCCACGTGAAGAGCTCCAAGGACCCGCTGATGAAGCTGGTAACGGACCTCGCGGGCGGCGCCGGCGACCTGGGCGACCGGGTCCGCCGCGGCTTCGGCGGCTTCACGACCGCGCCCCCGAAGCCGCCTCAGGGGCCGGAGGCCGACCCGTCGGACCCTTCGGGTGACGACCGCCCGCCACGCGACGAGAGCTAGCCGCCACAAGGCCGCGTACCGGCCCGGGGCGTCCCGCTCGGGCTCTCTCCGCGCCTACCGGCCACCCAGCGCCCGGGCGGCCCCCCTCGGGGCTCGCCCCCTCGGGCTCCTTCTCCTTCGCCTACCGGCCACGCAGCCCCCTCGAACTGCTTCTCCGCGTCTCCCGGCCCCGCGGCTCTCGGGGCTTCCTCTCGGCGCCCGCCGGCCTCCGCAGCCGCTCGAAATCCCCTCACACCTTCGGCTGCGCGCTCGTCGCCAGGGAGCCGCACAGGGCCGTCGCGCCGCCCGTGGCGTAGGGGTCGGTGCCGGCGGGGCCGCCCTCCTTGGCCGTCTGGCCGGCCAGGAGGGGCCTGAGGTGGTTCGTGGAGTCCTCGGCGCAGGAGAGAGGGCCGGCCTGGACGTAGGAGACCAGGAGCTGGGCCTGGTGCAGCCGCAGATCCTCGCGGTCGAAGCGGAATTGCAGCTCGCGCCGCAGAGTGAACAGGGACACCTCGTCCTTGTCACTGCCCCCGGCCGCTCGCAGCGCGTACACGAACGTGTGGTCGGCGGTGACCTCCAGCGTCGACGCGTCGGCCTCGGCGGCCTGCAGCGTGCCCTGGACCCGGACCTTGCGGTCGGCGAGCTCGGCGCGTGAGGGGTCGAAGCGGACCAGCCAGCCGGTGGGCGCGTGGCGTCCGTCGGCGGTGGGACGGGCGAAGCTCTGGTCGAACTGGTCCAGTTGGTCGGCGTCGAGCAGCACGCGGACGGCGCGGACCTCACCGCCCGTGAGGACCTCCGGGTCCAGGGCCGAGCGGACGATGTAGTCCTTGGCGGTGGTCAGGGCGCTCACGACCTGGCTGTCCGAGAAGTGCGCGGTGCGCCGCGAGGCGGGCAGGGGCACCCCCTCCGCGCCGGTCCGGAACTGTGCGGCGGGGCTGTGCTCGTACAGGTAGGCCGGATCCGCCGTGCCGGGCACCTTGCCTTCGGGGGCGAGCGGGATGACGGTCATCCGCAGGGGCTCGACGGGCTCCCGGGCGGCGGGCGTCTGGTAGGGGTGCCGTACGCCCATGTAGATCGCGGTGCCGAAGGCGACGGCGATCAGCAGAACCAGGACCAGGGCCTGCCGGGACAGGCCCCGGCGCAGCGGCGGGCGGCGTCGCACTGCGGGGGCGTGGTCGGCGATGCGCTCCTGCGCGGAGAACTCCTGGAGACGGGCAGCACGGACGAACGACTCGTCGAACACGACGGATCGGTACTCGTCCTCTCCACCTCCGGGGGCGCCCTCGGGAGTCCCCTCAGGTGGGTTTCCAGGCCCGCCCATATCTTCAGGGTAGGTCGCCGGAAGCCCGGGTAAACGCCCGGCTGCTCCGCAAGTTCTGACAGGTTCTCACCAAGATGGGCGGGTTCCGGTCAGGGGCTGCGGGGGATCACCGAGACGGCCGGCGGGGAGTACTCGGCGGAAGCCGAGGGGGCCACTGCGCTGCCCTGTTCCAGCCCGGTCGAGGCGGGCGGCGGCGCGGGCTCCTCGCGGTTGGAGGACGCACCCCGGTAGACCGCCGTGAAGGCCAGGGCGACCATGCCGATGCCCATCACGAGGGCGAGCAGCCAGGCGACGGGCCGGTGCCAGCGCACCTGTCTGGAGTACGGCCCGGTGCTGCCGTAGTGGTCCTCGAGGATGTCGGGATCGTCGAGCTCGTCGAGGCCGTGATCATGACCGAACACGCCCCGCCGGTCCGGGCCGTACCCGTCGTCGTAGCGCTCGCCTCTGGTGTGGGCTCGGCGCGCCTCGGCCTCGGAGGCCTCGGCTCTCGCCTGTGCTGCGGCCAGGAGGCGCTCCACCGCGGTCGGCTCGTGCACCACGGCCGCCCGTACGAAGGCCTCGTCGAAGACCACGGAGGCGAACTCTTCGTCCGACACCCCGCGGTCGTGGTCGTCGTCGGGCTCCCGGCCGTCCGGAAACGGCGTGCCCCCCACGTCCTCCGGCACGGATCCAGAGTAGACCTGGGGGGTCATTTTGGGCAGACGGTATGGAAATTCATCCGCCGGTCGAGACGGCTTCCACGGTGGCCGGAGGGCGCACGCCCGCCCGGCACTCCTCCCGTACGCATCTGCGCCACCCGGGTGAACCCTGCACGGGCATGCGAGGGTGCGCATGCCCGTGACTCCGCGGGGAGCACGGCTCAGCGCCGCACGTGCCCGTCCCCGGTGACGATGTACTTCGTGCTGGTCAGTTCCGGCAGGCCCATGGGGCCACGGGAGTGCAGCTTCTGGGTGGAGATGCCGATCTCGGCGCCGAAGCCGAACTGGCCGCCGTCGGTGAAGCGGGTGGAGGCGTTCACGGCGACGGTGGTGGAGTCGACCAGTTGGGTGAAGCGGCGGGCGGCCTGCTGGGAGGTCGTGACGATGGCCTCGGTGTGGCCG
This sequence comes from Streptomyces sp. NPDC002130, assembly GCF_040296465.1. Taxonomy (NCBI): domain Bacteria; kingdom Bacillati; phylum Actinomycetota; class Actinomycetes; order Kitasatosporales; family Streptomycetaceae; genus Streptomyces; species Streptomyces sp. NPDC002130. Next base: position 27,739 of record NZ_JBEOXI010000065.1, on the reverse strand, counting down.
GAGGTCCACAGCCGGATGTGCTCGACGGCCTTGTCCAGCGAGTCCACCACCGCGGCGGCGATGTCGTACGACAGGTACTCGGTCTCCCAGTCCTCGGCGGTCGCCTCGACGACGGTGGCCTTGGAGCCCTTGGCGTGGGCCTGCACGCGCTCGTCGGCGTGCACGGTCACCCCGGCCTCCGCGAGGGCGTCCAGGGCGCGGGGCAGGAACTCCGCGGCGATGTCCTGGTGGACCAGGAGGGTCTCGGCGGCGTTGCAGACGCCGACCCGGTGGGCCTTGGAGTTGATCAGGATCTCGACGGCCATGTCGAGGTCGGCCTGGGCGTCGACGTAGACGTGGCAGTTGCCGGTGCCGGTCTCGATGACCGGGACGACGGACTCCTTCACGACCGTGTTGATCAGGGAGGCGCCGCCGCGCGGGATGAGCACGTCGACCAGGCCGCGGGCGCGCATCAGCTCGCGCACGCTGTCACGGCTCTCCCCGGGGACGAGCTGCACGGCGTCGGCGGGCAGCCCGGCCCCGCCCACGGCGTCGCGCAGGACGCGCACGAGGGCGGTGTTGGACCGGTACGCCGAGGAGGAGCCGCGCAGCAGGACCGCGTTGCCGGACTTCAGGCAGAGGGCGGCGGCGTCGACGGTGACGTTCGGCCGGCCCTCGTAGATGATCCCCACGACGCCGAGCGGCACGCGGACCTGGCGCAGGTCGATGCCGTTGGGCAGCGTGGAGCCGCGCACGACCTCGCCGACCGGGTCGGGCAGCGCGGCCACGTCGCGCACGTCGGAGGCGATCGCGCGGATCCGCTCGGGGGTGAGCGTGAGCCGGTCGATCATGCCCTCGCTGATGCCGGCCTCGCGGGCCCTGGCGACGTCCTCGGCGTTGGCCTCGACGATCTCGCTCGCACGGACCTCCAGCGCGTCCGCGATGGCGAGCAGCGCGTCGTCCTTCTCGGCCCGGGGCAGCGGCGCGAGGGTCGCGGCGGCGGCCTTGGCGCGGTAGGCGGCCTCGGTGACCGGGGACATGGAGTCGTACGGAGAGAGCGTGGTCATGAGGGAAGGGTAGTGCGCCGGGCGGCTCGGTTCATCGTTCGTTCCACAGCGCGAGACACTTCGTGGAACGGGTCAAAACGGGTGGACGCCGACCGGGGACGCCGGCGGCGGACCGTACCCCTCGGCGATGCGCTGGTGGTAGGTCGCGCGGTCGATGACCTCCAGGCCGACGATCTCCCAGGGCGGCAGCCCGGCGGTCTGCCGGTGCTCGCCCCACAGGCGCAGGGCGACGGCGGCCGCGTCGTGCAGGTCGCGGGCCTCCTCCCAGTAGCGGATCTCCGCGTGGTCGACCGCGTACCGGCTGGTCAGGAAGAAGGGGTGGTCGTGGGCGAGCTGCTCCAGGGCGCGCCGGACCTCGGGGAGCGGGGCCTCCTTGCCGGAGACGCTGAGGGTGACGTGCCACAGGCGTGGGGTGTCCACGGGTTCCTCGCCCTCGAACCGGTCCCCGGCCGCCACGCTGGTCAGGGCGCGCTCCTCGCCGGCCGCGCGGGAGCCGGCACCACCGCGGGACGCCTGAGTCCCCGGGCGCACTCGTCTCACGACGGCCTCCTTTGCACAGTGGCGCTGCTGCGGAACAGTTCCCCGAGACAAAGTTGAGCAGGCCGCAAGGGATCGCGTGGCGGTTTTGCGGAACGTCCACCACCGGGGGCGGACGTTTCGACACATTAGGGGTGCAGGACCACCAGGTCGTCCCTGTGTACGACCTCGCGTTCGTACGCGGGTCCGAGTTCGCGGGCCAGTTCCCGGGTGGAGCGGCCGATCAGCCGGGGGATCTCCTTGGCGTCGAAGTTGACGAGCCCCCGGGCGACCGCGTGCCCCGTGCCGTCCCGCAGCTCGACCGGGTCGCCGGCACTGAACTCGCCCTCGACGGCGGCGATACCGGCCGGCAACAGCGACTTGCGGCGGTCCACGACGGCCTGCACGGCGCCGTCGTCCAGGGTCAGCGCGCCCTGCGGGGTGGAGGCGTGCTGGAGCCACAGCAGCCGGTCGGCGGAGCGCTTGCCGGTGGGGTGGAAGAAGGTGCCGGTGTCCTGGCCGGTCAGCGCGTCGGCCGCGTGGACGGTGCTGGTGAGGACGACGGGGACACCGGCGGCAGCGGCGATCCGGGCGGCCTCGACCTTGGTGACCATGCCGCCGGTGCCGACACCGGCCTTGCCCGTGCTGCCGATCTCGACGTCCGCGAGGTCGGAGGGGTCGCGCACCTCGCCGATGCGGGAGGTGCCGGGCCTCGCGGGGTCCCCGTCGTAGACGCCGTCCACGTCGGACAGCAGGACCAGCAGGTCGGCGTGGACGAGGTGGGCGACCAGGGCGGCGAGGCGGTCGTTGTCGCCGAAGCGGATCTCGTCGGTGGCGACAGTGTCGTTCTCGTTGACGACCGGGAAGGCGCCCATCGCGAGCAGCTTGTCGAGGGTGCGCGAGGCGTTGCGGTGGTGCGAGCGGCGGCTCATGTCGTCGGAGGTCAGCAGGACCTGCCCGACACGGACGCCGTAGCGGGCGAAAGAGGCGGTGTAACGGGCGACCAGCAGGCCCTGGCCGACGCTGGCGGCGGCCTGCTGCCGGGCGAGGTCCTTGGGGCGGCGGCGCAGGCCCAGCGGGGCGAGACCGGCGGCGATGGCGCCCGAGGAGACCAGGACGATCTCGCGTTCCCCGCCGCTGCGGACCTTGGCGAGGACGTCGACCAGCGCGTCCACGCGGTCCGCGTCCAGGCCGCCCGAGGCGGTGGTCAGCGAGGAGGACCCGACTTTGACGACGATCCTGCGGGCCTCGCCCACGGCCTGCCTTGCCCCTGCCACGTCGCCGTCCGTCCCCTCGCGTCGATTCGCTCCCTCATCAGGAAATCTACGGGACGCCCGGACGGGGTGCGGCGCCGGTCCACGCTACGGACGGTGCGGTCCGCGTCACGGGAGCGCAGCGGCCCCTCCCTTCCGTCGGCTCGTCCTCTCCTACGGCCGGAAACCGACCTTCTGCCTCTTCCGGGCCCACCCCACGACAGGAACAGGATCTTCCGCTACCGTCCGACGACACGCCTTACGGCCCCCACCCCCACACCCTGGCGACACGCGCGTGTCGTCGGGAGGCCGCCGCGCGTTAACCCGGACGGCCGACCTGCGCCGACCCGACGCTCCTGGAGTGACCGCAGTGCCCGTACCTCTCCCCCGTCAGCAAGCCCTCCTCAAGGGGCTGGTCACCGTCGTCCTGGCCGCCGCGTTCGCCGCACAGGCGGTCGCGGCGCTGCTGCCCGACGTCCCGCTGCTGCTCGCAGCGACGGTCGTCTCCCTGGCCACCGAAGGCGCCCTGTACCGGTGGCAGCGCGGGGTGCTGTCGCTGTTCGCCAAGTCGCACGCGGACACTATCGTGCGTCAGGTCGTACGGGACCTGCTGCTGGTCGTGGCCCTGCTGCGGCTGGGCGAGCAGGACCGGGAGACGGTGTACGCGCCGCTGGTGGCCGGGCTGCTCGTCTGCTACGTGCTGCACTGCGCGATCCAGGCGGTCTCCGTGCTGGTGCGCCGCACCCGCACCCTGCCGGTGCTGACCCGGAACATCGACGCCTCGGCGCTGCGGCTGTCCCCGGCCCCGCCCGTGCTGCTGCGCCGCCCCGGCCACCGGCTGCTGGTGTTCGGCCTGCCGGCGACGGCCGGGCTGCTGGCCAGCGCGCCGGGCGACCGTCCGGTGTACGCGGCGGCGGGCATCGCGCTCTCCCTCGCCCTCGGGCTGACCGGCCTCGGCGCACTGCTGCTCCGGCTGCTGCCGGGCCGTCGTCCGGCGGGCGAGCAGGAGGTGCTCGAGTGGTTCGACGCATGGCTGGCCGCGTACCGGCCGACCGCCGGCCTGTACTTCTCCGGCGGCGCCGCCTCGGCGTACCAGGCGAACATGTGGCTGGAACCGCTCGCCGGTATCGAGGGCAGGCCGGTCATCATCCTGCGCGAGCGGTTCATGGTGCAGAAGATCGCGGCGACGGACATCCCGATCGTCTGCCTGCCGAAGGTGTCGACGCTGATGCGCCTGGAGCACTCCACGCTCCAGGTCCTCATCCACCCGTCGAACTCCGGCAAGACCTCCCAGGTGCTGCGCATCCCCACCATCAGGCACACCTTCGTCAACCACGGTGAGAGCGACAAGCTGTCCTCGTGCAACCCGTACGCGAAGGCGTACGACGAGGTGTGGGTGGCCGGGCCCGCCGCGCGCGAGCGGTACGCGCTGGCCGAGGTCGGGGTCGAGGACAAGGACGTGGTGGAGACGGGCCGCCCGCAGCTGGACGGCATACTGCCCTACGCGGGCCCGCCGGCCGGGCCCTGGACGACCGTGCTGTACGCGCCGACCTGGGAGGGCTGGGACGGCAACCCCGGCAACACGTCGGTGATCGCGGCCGGGGAGAACCTGGTGCGGGCGCTGCTCGCGGACCCCGGCGTGCGGCTGCTGTACAAGCCGCATCCGCTGACGGGTTCGGTGGATCCGCGCGCGGGCGCGGCCGATCTGCGGATCCGGGAGTTGATCCGGGCGGCCAACCGGGAGCGGGCGGGGACACGCCCCTCGGACAGCGCGGAACTCGCCCGCCGCACCGCCGAGCTGGACCGGCTCACCACGTCGGTCTTCCGCTCCGGGGCCGACACCGTGGAGCGGATGCTGGTGCAGTCGGCGCCGGAGCCGGGCCGCGCTGAGGCGGTGGCACGGGCGACGGCCGCGTGGGAGGAGGCGTACTGGGCCTCGCTGCCGGCGGGTGAGCACCAGATCGTCACGGACGCCCGGCCGACGCTGTACTCCTGCTTCAACGTGTCCGACCTGCTGATCAGCGATGTGTCCAGCGTGATCAGCGACTTCCTGGCGAGCGAGAAGCCGTACGCGGTGGCCAACACCAGCGGGCTGTCCGAGGAGGCCTTCCGTACGGCGTTCCCGACGGTGGTGGCGGCGACGGTGCTGACGCCGGACGCCGCCGGGGTGCCGAGCCTGCTGGAGACGGTCCGGCACCCGGAGCAGGACGAACTGGCCGAGGCGCGAGCCGAGTTGAAGCTGCGTCTGCTGGGCCCTGCGGAGCCGACGTCGCAGGAGCGCTTCAACGAGGCCGTCCGGGCGCTGAGCGCGGAGGCCCGGGAGCACCGGGCACGGGTGACGGAGCGGCTGGCCGCGGTGCCCGGCCAGCGCACCGGCACCGCGGTCCCGACCGCACCACGCTGAGCGACGGCAGGCCTGGTCAGGCCGCGTGCCGTACCTCTCGTGAGGTGATGACCCTTCGCGCCTTGCGCACCGCCCGGCGTACGAACGTGTCGACGCCGCCCTCGCGGTACCCCGGGAAGGCGCGGGCCTCCCGGGGCTCGGCGAGGTAGACCGAGTCGGGGACGCCGGCGGCGCGGTCCCTGAAGTGCGGGTAGGCGAGGTACACACGGCGGCCCTTCCTCTCCAGGAGGGCCGCCGCCTGCTTCTTGCTCTTGACGAACTTCACGACGTCCAGGAGCAGTTCGGGACGCTGCTCGGCGACCAGGTGCAGCCGCAGCCGCTCGTGGACCTTGAGGCGCTGGGCGACGCCCTCGGTCCAGTAGGTGTCCATCAGCGGCTTGGCGAGCTCGAACTTGTGCCGCCGTATCTCCTCGCTGTCCGTCAGGTACTTGGGCCCGAACTGCGGCAGCAGCGTGATGAGGAAGGGCCGGACCATCAGCTGGTCGCGCCGGCCGCCCGCGGGGACGAGCTCGGCGATGAGCTCCATCAGGGCCCGCGCGGAGTCGAAGCGCAGCGTGTAACTGCCGCTCTTGGTCACGTGCTTGCCGTCGTCACGGCCCACCAGGTAGTAGCAGGTGTGGTCGGCGACCACGGAGACGCCGTCCGCCCGCAGATACGCCTCCATGGTGAACAGCGCGTCCTCGCCGGTGAACAGCGACTCGTCGAAGCGCATGCCGTGCCGGTCGAGCAGCGCGCGGCGGAACAGCTTCTGGGCGCTGAGCGTGAACTTGATGTTGGAGGAGAAGACGTCCGTCCGCTCCACCGTCCTGCCCCACATGGACTTCGGCGCCGAGCGGTTGACGCCCTCGACCTTGCCGAGCACCACGTCCGTGCCGGCACGGTCGGCCATGGCGACCATCCGCTCCAGGGCCTCGGGACCCAGCCGGTCGTCGGCGTCGAGGAAGAACACGTAACGCCCGCTTGCCTTCCCCAGGCCCACGTTGCGGGGGCCGCTGGGGCCGCCTGAGTTCTCCTGCCGGATCACCAGCACGTGCATGGGGGCTCGCTCGGCGAACTCCTCGAGGTACTCCCCCGTTCCGTCCGTCGAGCCGTCGTCCACCGCGATGACCTCGACGCGCGTCGGATCGATGGTCTGTGCCTCGACGGACGAGAGGCACTCGATCAGATACGGCATCGCTTCGTACGCACCGATGATCACACTCACATCAGGCTGCGTCACGGTCACGTTCCCCCTAGTCAATGGGATATTCCCCCCGTATCGCCTCATTCGCTACTTGCTAGACGGGTGATCGAGGCAAGCGGTTGCCTCGCACACGGGTGTTAGTGGGACACGTCACACAGTGGTCCGACAGGTCCGGGAAAGGGAAAAAGTTCGGCCCCGAGGAGCTTCTCCTCGGGGCCGAACTCTTCAGCCAGCGGCGGCAGTTCAGGCCGTTCCGACCCCGTCCGTGTCACCGGCCGCGGCCACCCGCTGCCCGGGCACGGCGTTCGCCAGCTCGGCCTCGGTCTCGGCGAGGGCGGCCGCGTCCCGTGACTGCTGGCCGACGTTGCGCGTCTCGGCCTTGAGGGCGAGGTTCGCGACGGCGGTGTTGAACTGCTCCAGCGAGGTCGGCTCGTCCGGGCCCAGCAGGTACTGCTTGAGTTCCTTGCGGTCCTCGGCCAGCGGGTCGGTGTCCGGAGCGCGGACCGCGCCGAGCAGCTCGCCCAGCTCGTCGGCGCTGTTGGACAGGATCACCGCGGCACGCACCGCCGTGTTGTTCCGCTTGAACTCCTCGACGCCCACCTCGGCGGAGTCCGTGACCGCGTACGGCTTGCCGCTCGCGATGAAGTCGGAGACCACACTGGAGATGTCGGAGACCATCGCGTCGGAGACGTTGAAGCAGTCGTACAGCCGCGGCTCGGCACCGGTGATGACGCGGTGCTCCCAGGACGGGAAGGACCGCCAGTAGGCGTCGTTCCACTCGGCGCGCAGCCGGGCGACCTCCTCGTGCCGGGCGAGGTCGACCAGCCCGTCACGGGTGGCCACGGCCTCGTCGCCACGGTCGCCGCCGGAGCCGGACAGCTGCGCGAGCCGGGCCTGGATGCGGTCCAGTTCGGCCTTGGCCTGCGCCTGGGCGGCGGTGTCGGCGATGAACCGGCTGTTGATGGCCCGCTCGGCGGCGGCCTTCTGCACCAGGGCGGTGATCCGCCGGTGCGCGGCGCCGGCCTCCTTGCTGACGTTGCCGGTGAACGGGTGCGGCTTGTACAGGACGCGGACCGGCGGGTCGGCCTGCACGAGCTGCTTCACGATGTTCTCGCCGGCCAGCACGACCGAGGTGTTGCCCGGGTTGCCGTCCCAGCCCTCCCAGGTGGGGGCGTACAGCACGGTCGGGATGCGGCCCTCGGGCACGCCCTGCCAGGTCTGGATCGGGGCGAGCTGGGGGCGGCCGACCTCGACGATGTCGTCGTCGCGGACACCGACGTCGGCGATGGCGTAGCGGTCGCGGCCCGCGCGGCCGGCCGTCCACACCTCGTCGTAGACCTTGCTGTACGGGTTGACGCTGGCGAGCTTGTCGCTGTCGCCGTGGCCGATGAAGACGTGCTTGATGGTGGGCACGCGCAGCATGTGGATGTTCTTGCCGACGTTGGCCGCGTAGAGCGCGACGCGCACCGTGGAAAGGTCCATGTTCATCAGGTGCACCCCTCCGGGCACGCAGATGACGGGGACCGTGGTGGGCGCCAGACTGTTCAGGATGGCCCGCTCACGCAGGATGATCAGCGGCTTGGACTCCAGCTTCTCCATGGTGTCGAGCCACATGTTGACCTGGTACGCGGAGTCCCTGGAACCGGAGAAGTACAGGACCGTCTCCGGCTTGTACTCAGCCAGCCAGTCGTCGACGGCGGCCAGGACGATCTCGGCCCTCGGCGGAATCTTCCGGCCGCGCACGAACGGCACGAGCGCCAGGACGTACAGGGTGGCCACGGCCACCGTGATGCCGATGCCGATGAAGCCGATCAGGGCCGACTTCACCTGGGCGGCGAGCAGGACGCCGACGACGGCCGCGAGGTCGAGGTGGAGCATCTTCTCGGCGGAGCGGTGCAGCAGCTTGCGCGGCGGGGCGTCCGGGATGCGGATGCGGGAGGCCAGGTCGACGTTGCGGGTGGCCACCGGCATGCGGCGGCGGTTGCGTATCAGCTGGACCAGCGCGCCGTGCGGGGCCTGCAGGCCGTAGAAGGCGATGAAGCAGGCGATCGCCCCGTAGTAGATCAGGTTGTCCGCGAGGGACAGCCGGGCCAGCAGCAGGACGAGCAGCAGCTGCCGGATCAGGAAGCGGATCGACAGGCCGGCCCGCACCTTGCCGAGGCGGTTGATCAGGTAGCTGCCCTTGCGGTGCAGATAGTGGTCCGCCAGGTACGTCACGGCGGCCGCTGCCGCGAAGGCGGGAACGCTCGGGACGAGCGCGGCCAGCATGAGGGCGGGGAAGCCCGCCACCATGAGGACCGCCGCGGCCAGCTCGGCCGCGCTGCCCACCCGGGCGACGCGAATAGCGGTGGATATCACGGAGAAACCTGCTCTTGGGAGGGGTGTGCCGGTCTTGGTTCGAGAATGCGGCTGGTCTGTGAATATTCGCGAGACTGTATGGATTCAGGCCCCTGCGAAACCTCCTGTGCACGGAAACCCGTTAACAGGAGGGCGCAGAGGCCTGAATTACTGAAGTCTATTTGGCGCCAATTATTACACGCCGTCCTGCCGGTCCAGCACCGTGGCCAGTGCCTGCTCGAAGCCGGAGGCCCGGGCCGCGCCGGCCGTCGGGTCCTGCTGGCGGACGTCGATGACGTGACCGGTGAGCTCGGAGAGCAGCACGTCGAGGGAGGTGCGGGCCACGGCCTCGGAGGACAGCAGGGACCCCGAGGGCTCCTGGCCGAAGGCCTTGGTGCGCATGGGGGTGGCGGTGCGCTCGGGGTTGATGCAGTTGACGCGGACGCCGTCGCCGGCCCACTCGTCGGACAGGGCCTGAGTGAGGTTCACCATGGCCGCCTTGGTGGAGGAGTACAGGCTGTACTCGGCACGGCCCCGGGTGTAGCTGCTGGAGGTGTAGAGCAGCAACTGGCCCTTGGTCTCGGAGAGGTACTTGTAGGACGAGCGGGCGATCTGCACCGGGGCCAGGTAGTTGACCTTCAGCGCCTCTTCGATCGTGGCGTTGTCGGTCTCGGCGAGCTTGCCTATGCGCAGCACACCGGCGGTGTTGACCACGTAGTCGATACGGCCGGTCTCGGCGTACGCCTTGGACAGGGCGTCGTCGACCTCTTCCGGGTTCTCCACGTGGGTGCCGGTGGTGGAGCGGCCGAGGGCGTAGACCTTGGCGCCGTAGGACTCGGCGAGTTCGGCGATGTCCTTGCCGATGCCGTAGCTGCCGCCGAAGACGACCATGGTCTTGCCGGTGAGCAGCTCGCGGTAAGCCTCCTCGGAGACCTGCTCGGGCGCGGCCGTGGAGGCCAGCTGGAACAGCTTGTCGGCGATGAAGACGTCGACGGGCTGGGTGACCTTCATGTTGTACTCGTCACCCGCGACGACGTGGATCGGCACGTCCGGCAGGTACTTGAGCACGACGGAGCAGTCGTCGGTCGCCTGGAAGTTGGGGTCGCCGGCGGCGACCTCGTAGGCCCGCTTGATCGTGGACAGCTTGAACGCCTGCGGCGTCTGGCCGCGGCGCAGCCGGGAGCGGTCCGGGATCTCGGTGATGAACTCGCCGTCCTCGCCGTGCGTGCGCGTGACGATGATGGTGTCCGCGGACGGGATGGCCACGTCGACGGCCTGGTAGCGCTCCAGCGCGACGACGCAGTCGTCGATGACGCGCTGTGAGAGCAGGGGGCGCACGGCGTCGTGGAAGAGGACGTTGGCGTCCTCGCCCTCGGCCAGGCCCTCACCCAGCGCGGCGATGGCGCGCTCGGTGGTCTCGTTCCGCGTGGAGCCGCCCTCGATGACCTTCGAGACCTTCTTGAATCCGGCCTTCGCGACGATCTTCTCGATGTCGGGCACGTAACCCGGTGCCATCAGCACGATGATGTCGTCGATCGAGTCGGCGTTCTCGAAGGTGGTCAGCGTGTGCTCGATGACTGCCTTGCCGGCGATCTTCAGCAGCTGCTTGGGGATCGACAGACCCACGCGCTGACCGGTGCCACCGGCCAGGATCACTGCGGTGGTACGGGGCTTGGCTATGTGCTGGGACACAGGTGACCTACCTTGGGGCGACAGGGAACCCGGAAATGGTCCCACTTGTGGTTACCGCGATGCAAGGTGAGCGCCCTCCACCGCATATGTGCGCGCCACCTCTCATTCACCTGACGACACTGGTGATTGCGGACGGTTGCGCGAGCCCCGGGAAATTGCGCTGTGAGTAACTGCACAGAAGCTCAGCGACAGCGGAGCCGCACGGGACAGCGGCGACCGGGGGCCTTCACGGGTTCCTCGGACGATGTCCAGTGCACGGTACGCGCTTTGGAGGCGCCCCGCGTACCGCGCCCGCCGCCCGCGGGGCCGGGCACGGGGGTTCCGGTGCCCGGATCTCCACTTCCCGGTGCGCACGGCTGCATGTGTTCTTCATGCCGTCAGCCGCTAATGCGGCTCCCCCGCCGGCGCATTGCCACGGAATTCCTGGTTGCGATTCCGCAGCATTTCGGTCTCGGCGAGAGCAATACGCCGCACACCCGGGTCGGGCTTCTCACCCGGCCCGCCCGCGCAGCACGGCGAAGAGCCCGGGACTCCGACGAGTCCCGGGCTCACGCGGCTCGCGGACCGGGTCAGACGACCTCGACGCCCGGCCGGCCCGCCTCGACCCTCAGCCGGGCCAGCGTGCTCGGGGCCGCCGTGGGCCGGCGCACCGTGTCGACCACCCTGACCTGGGCGTCGATACCGTCGCGGCGGACGTCGAACAGGTGGTAGCCGCGGTGCGCGTCGAGCAGCTTCCAGTGCGGGTTGTCCGGGCGCCGCGGGTCCCACTCCTTGCGGAAGGCCTCCTGGTCCTGGTCACCGTTGCTGGAGATGGAGGTGCCGACGAACTCGGCGCCGACGACCTTCGAGTCCGGGTCGGCGTAGTCCTCCTTGAGGTCGCTGATCATCGTCAGGTGCCGGTCCCCGGAGAGCACCACGGGGTTGCGGACCTGCCGGAACTCCTCCAGGAACGCGTTGCGTTCGGCCTGGTAGCCGTCCCAGGCGTCGTAGAACCAGAGCTTGCCCTCGCCGACCTTGAGGTCCGTCTCGGCCATCATGATCTGGGAGGCGATGAGGTTCCAGCGGGCGGGCGAGTCCTGGAGCCCGTTCAGCAGCCACTGCTTCTGCCGTGCGCCGAGCATGGTCAGCGAGGGGTCCTGGGCGCCGACCTGACTGGTGGCCTGGTCGCTGCGGTACTGGCGGGTGTCCAGGACGTTGAGCCGGGCCAGCCGGCCGAACTCCAGGCGGCGGTACATCCGGATGTGCGGTCCGTCCGGGACGGCGGTGGCACGGACCGGCATGTGCTCGTAGAACGCCTGGTACGCAGCGGTCAGCCGGGCGACGAACGCGTCGTGCGGCTGCTTGTCCGGGTCCTGCGGGATCTCGCCGGCGAAGTCGTTGTCCACCTCGTGGTCGTCGAAGGTCACCACGAAGGGCGCGTTGGCGTGCATCGCCGCGAGGTCCGGGTCGGTGCGGTACTGGGCGTACCGGTTGCGGTACTGGACGAGGCTGAACGGCTCACCGGTGCCCTCGTGCCGCCGCAGCGCCGTCGCCGAGGGCGTGGACTCGTAGATGTAGTCGCCGACGAACACCACGACGTCCGGGTCCTGGTCGAGCATGTCCGCGTATGGCGTGAAGTAGCCGTGCTGCCAGTTCTGGCAGGAGGCGAGGGCCATGCGCAGGGAGCCACCGGAGCTGTGGGGGTGGGGCGCGGTACGGGTGCGGCCGACGGGCGAGAGCTGCCCGCTGGTGCGGAAGCGGTACCAGTACGTACGGTCCGCGCGCAGCCCGCGTACGTCCACGTGAACGCTGTGCCCGTACTCGGGCCGGGCCTGGGCGGTGCCCCGTCGGACGGGCTTTCTGAACCGGGGGTCCTCCGCGAGCTGCCACTCCACCGGCACCACCCGGTCGGGCATGCCGCCGCCGTTCAGCGGGTCCGGGGCGAGCCTGGTCCACAGCACGATGCCGTCCGGGAGCGGGTCGCCCGAGGAGACGCCGAGGCTGAACACACCGTCCGGCAGCGGCGTCTCCGCCGCGCGCGCGGCGGCCGGGAGCCACAGCTGGGCGGAGGCCGCGGCACCGAGCACGGCGGCACCTGCGGTCAGAAAGCGGCGTCGGTCGGGGGATACTGCTCCGGTCATCGGCTGACTCCCTTACCTCGCTGGCCACATGGACACGGGGAAGCTTCACGCTCGCGGGCGGTCCGCCCGCTGAACGCCGGGGTTCACGTACATGACAACTAAGCAGACAAAGAGAGACTCGCCGCCAGCATCGGAACAAGCCGTTGCCGGGGCGAGTCTGACAGGTGATCAGTGACGGGTCAGCGGGCGAAACCCCTGCCGAGGGAAGAGCCGCTCGGGACCGTGCCGAGGGTGCCCGCGCCGAAGCTGACCGAGCCGGTCGCGGTGGGAGTGTTCACCGGGTTGGGGAACGCCCAGACGCCGCCGTCCCGGTTCTCGCCGGTGGCGCCGGCGAACAGTTCGGCCCGGCCGTCGGCGTTGACGTCGAGCAGGTTGGTGTCGCCGCCGAAGAAGTCGTTCCGCTCCGCCGTGCCCGGGACGTTCTTGGTGTTCTGGTTCATGCTGTAGGCGCCCTCTCCGGTGAGCCCCTTCTTGCCGCCGCGCAGGACGGTGACCTGGCCGGCCGCGTACACCTCCCCGAGGTCCTCGCTCGCGCTGCCGGTGGAGACGTCCGCGTAGCCGTCGGCGTTGACGTCGCCGACGGAGATGCTCCCGCCGAAACCGTCGGACCACTCCGAACTTCCGGGCACACCCGGGGTTTCCTGGGTGATGATCGTCGTACGCGAGGTGTCGGGGCCGGCGGCCGAGCCGTGCACCACGCCGATCTGACCGCCCTTCAGCAGCGGGTCGTCGAGGTCGGCTTCGCCGAAGCCGTCGTTCGGGCGGCCGATCACGAGGTCGGCGTACCCGTCCTTGTCCACGTCACCGACGCCGAGGCTCTCGCCGCCGCGCATGCGGGTGCCGTCGGGGTTGTTCACCGGGACGGGGGCGCTCAGGCCGTCATGGGTGCCCCGCAGGAAGACCGCGCGCCGGTGCCTGTAGTCGGGGTCGTGCATGTCGTCGTCGCTGACGTCGTGGATGAGCGCGACCAGGTCCGTGATGCCGTCGTGGTCGACGTCCCCGGCCGCCACATCGTCCGTGACGTACGCGGGCTCGATGGCCAGGGTCCGGCTCTTCGCGGCACCCGTGGTGCGGTCGAACGGCCCGGACAGCAGGCGGTTGCCGGTGGCGAGGTCCAGATGGCCGTCGCCGTCGAAGTCGCCGAGCGCCGGTGTCTCGGGGTCGACCCGGTCCTCCTCGGTTCCGGTGGCGACGGCGGTACCGCCGGACAGGCCCTGCTTCCCGCCCCACAGCACGGCGAGCGTACCGGCGTAGGTGACCTCCCCGACGCTCTCGCCCGGGGCGCCCACGACCAGGTCGGCGTAGCCGTCGCCGTCGAGGTCACCGGCGGCGAGACCGTCGCCGTAGTCGTCGTTGGTCTCCGCGGTACCGGGTATGCCCGGGGTGTTCTGGCTGATGACCTGCTTGCGGGTGAGATCGAGGCCCTTGGCCGAGCCGTACACGACGGCCACGTATCCGGCCTGGGCCTTTCCGTCGACCTTGCCGCGCGAGGCGGCGACGGCCAGGTCCTGGTAGCCGTCGCCGTTGAAGTCGTCCTGGAGCTTCTTGGCGACGGACGGGGCGGCCGGGGCGGCGTGCGCGGCCACCGGTGTGGTCACGGCCGCGACGACGGCGATGGCCGCGGCGACCGCTCGGCCGACCCTGCGCTTGCTCATGGACTGGGGCACGTCAACTCCGTTGATCTGCTGGGCAGTTGGTGTGCGGTGAAGAACAAGATCCTCACCGCACTGCCCTGTACGACTCACCGGAGAACGACTTGGTTGCACCCAAGTCCGTTGCAAATTTGCTTTTTGTTAACTCAGAACGGCTCGAAGTCGTCGAACTCCTGCTGCGCCTCGTCACGTTCGGCCTGCCGGTCCTTGCGGCGCTGCGCGGCCGGCCGCTCCCCCTCGAGCCGGTGGTCCTCACCGCGGCGGCCGAGCATCTCGGCCCCGGCCGTCACGGACGGCTCCCAGTCGAAGACGACCGCGTTGTCCTCGGGGCCGATGGCCACGCCGTCGCCGCCTCGGGCGCCGGCCTTCATCAGCTCCGCTTCGACACCAAGCCGGTTGAGCCGGTCCGCGAGGTAGCCGACGGCCTCGTCGTTGTTGAAGTCGGTCTGGCGCACCCAGCGTTCGGGCTTCTCACCGCGCACCCGGAACAGGCCGTCGGCCTCCTGCGTCACGGTGAAGCCGGTGTCGTCCACGGCCTTGGGCCGGATCACGATCCGGGTGGCCTCTTCCTTCGGCTTCGCGGCCCGCGCCTTCGCCACGACCTCCGCGAGCGCGTACGACAGCTCCTTCAGGCCCATGTGCGCCACGGCCGACACCTCGAACACGCGGTAGCCGCGCGCCTCCAGGTCGGGCCGCACCATCTCGGCCAGGTCCTTGCCGTCCGGTACGTCGATCTTGTTCAGGACGACGATCCGCGGCCGGTTGTCCAGCCCGCCGTACTGCCGCAGCTCCTCCTCGATGATGTCGAGGTCGGAGAGGGGGTCGCGCTCGGACTCCAGCGTCGCGGTGTCCAGCACGTGCACGAGCACACTGCACCGCTCCACGTGCCGCAGGAACTCAAGGCCGAGGCCCTTGCCCTGGCTGGCCCCGGGGATCAGCCCCGGCACGTCGGCGATCGTGTAGACCGTCGAACCGGCCGTGACGACACCGAGGTTGGGCACGAGCGTGGTGAAGGGGTAGTCGGCGATCTTCGGCTTGGCCGCGCTCAGCACCGAGATCAGCGACGACTTGCCGGCGCTCGGGTACCCGACGAGCGCCACGTCGGCGACGGTCTTCAGCTCCAGGACGACGTCCCGCAGGTCCCCCGGCTCACCGAGCAGCGCGAACCCGGGCGCCTTGCGCCGCGCGGAGGCCAGCGCCGCGTTGCCCAGCCCGCCCCGGCCGCCCTGCGCGGCGACGTACGACGTGCCGTGCCCGACCAGGTCGGCGAGGACGTTGCCCGCCTTGTCGAGTACCACTGTGCCGTCCGGCACCGGCAGGACGAGGTCCTGGCCGTCCTTGCCGGAGCGGTTGCCGCCCTCGCCTGGCTTGCCGTTGGTGGCCTTGCGGTGCGGGGAGTGGTGGTAGTCGAGCAGCGTGGTGACCGACTGGTCGACGGTGAGGATCACGTCCCCGCCGCGCCCGCCGTTGCCGCCGTCCGGCCCGCCGAGGGGCTTGAACTTCTCACGGTGGACGGAGGCACAGCCGTGGCCTCCGCTACCCGCGGCGACGTGCAGCTCGACGCGGTCCACGAAGGTGGTCATGGGATGTGCCTCCAGGTGCGTACGTATGTGTACGAGGTTCTACGGGGTTGTTCTCTGCGTAACACGCGAAAGGCGGACCCGCTTCCCGTGAGGGAAGTGAGGTCCGCCTCGCGAAAGTTTCCGATCAGGCGACCGGAACGATGTTCACGACCTTGCGGCCACGGTGGGTGCCGAACTGCACCGAACCGGCCTCGAGGGCGAACAGCGTGTCGTCGCCGCCACGGCCCACGCCGGAGCCCGGGTGGAAGTGGGTGCCACGCTGACGGACCAGGATCTCACCCGCGTTGACGACCTGACCGCCGAAGCGCTTCACGCCGAGCCGCTGGGCATTGGAGTCGCGACCGTTCCGGGTGGACGATGCGCCCTTCTTGTGTGCCATTTCTCCTCAGTCCCTTACTTCGCAGCCGTGGGGATCTCAGTGACCTTGATCGCCGTGTACTGCTGGCGGTGGCCCTGGCGACGGCGGTAACCGGTCTTGTTCTTGTAGCGCAGAATGTCGATCTTCTGGCCCTTGTGGTGGTCCACGACCTCGGCCTGGACCTTGATGCCGGCCAGCACCCACGGGTCGCTGGTCACGGCGTCGCCGTCGACAACGAGCAGGGTCGAGAGCTCGACCGAGTCGCCAACCTTGGCAGTGGAAATCTTGTCAACCTCAACGATGTCGCCGACAGCAACCTTGTGCTGGCGACCACCGCTGCGCACGATGGCGTACACGCGGGACTCACTCTCTCGCTCGGGAAACGGCACCCCCGCAGGCCAGCCGCCCGACTCAGCGAGCAGCCTCTCCTGGCGCCCGGCGCCCGGAGGATGAAGGTTTACGGGGATGTGACGCGTCAGTCGACACGCCGACGGTCAAGGTTACGGGGCCGCGGTCGAAGGGGTCAAACCGAGCCGGGCCCGCCACCTGTGCGACCGGTCACGCCGGTCGCACAGGCAGTGGATCTCAGCCCTCGTCGGTGGAGGCCGAGACGGAGGACGCGGACGACGCCGACTGCTCCGCCGCCACGGTCTTCTTCGACGCGGTCTTCTTGGCGGCGGTCTTGGTGGTCTTCGCCGCCTTCTTGGCCGTCGTCTTCTTGGCGGCGGTCTTCTTCGCCGTCGTCTTCTTGGTGGTGGCGGCCTTCTTCGCCGTAACCTTCTTGGCCGTCTTGCGGGCCGTCTTCTTGGCGGGGGCCGACTCCTCGGCGGCCTCCTCCGTGGCGGCACCGTCGGACGCGGGCACCTCCGCGGCCCCGGACACGGCCTCCTCGGACGCGGCCGACGGGACGACCACGACGGCCGTCTCCTCGGACGCCGTGGACGCCGTGGGCTTGCGCACGGCACGGCGCCGCGGACGGGCCGGGGCGGCGCTCTCGGCGGGCGCCTCTGCGGCCGGCTCGGCGGTCTCGGGCTGTGCGGCCTGCTCGGGCGCCTCAGCGGCGTCGGCCACCGGGGCGGTCTCGGCGACCGTCACCACGGTCGCCTCGGCCCCCGCAGGGGAACCGGCCGGAGCGGACACCTTGCGGGTGGCCCGCCGCCGGGTACGGCCCTTGGGAGCGGCTTCCTCGACCGGAGCGGCTACAGAGGCCTGAGCCGCCTGAGCCGACGGGGCCTGCGGGGCCTCGACCACCGGGTCCTCGACGGCCACCGGCTCGGCCTGCGCCTCGGCGGCCGGCTCGGGCTGCACCGGACGGGCGACCTCCTGCTCGGCGGTCACGTCCTGCGCCGTCGGCACCTCGGCCTCGGCCTGCTCGGCCCTGCCCCGGCCGCGCCGGGTCTTCTCCCTGCCCTGCTCGGCCTTCGGCTCGGCGGCCTCACCGCGCGGGGTACCCGCCGGAGCCGACGCCCGCCGGCTCGCCCGGCGACGCGACCGCCCACGGCCGGCCGCGGCCTCCGCCTCGGCGGCGCTGCTGTACAGCTCCTCGTCGGGCTCGAAAGCCGGCTCGGGCAGCGCGATCGGCTCGGCGGCCTCGGCTCCGACCTCCGCCTCGGTCTCCGCCTCCTGCTCGACGGTCTCGGCGGTGTCGACGGCCGCCTCGTGCACGTGCGGCTGCTCGGCGGCACCGGCACGGGCGCGCTTCTTGCGCTTGCCGCCGCCTCCGAGGGCCGTCGGCTGCTCCATGTGCACGATGACACCGCGCCCGTTGCAGTGGACGCAGGTCTCGGAGAAGGACTCCAGCAGCCCCTGCCCGACCCGCTTGCGGGTCATCTGCACGAGCCCCAGCGAGGTCACTTCCGCGACCTGGTGCTTCGTACGGTCGCGGCCCAGGCACTCCAGCAGGCGCCGCAGCACCAGGTCCCGGTTGGACTCCAGCACCATGTCGATGAAGTCGATGACGATGATGCCGCCGAGGTCGCGCAGCCGCAGCTGACGCACGATCTCCTCGGCCGCCTCCAGGTTGTTCCTGGTGACGGTCTCCTCGAGGTTGCCGCCCTGGCCGGTGAACTTGCCGGTGTTGACGTCGACGACGACCATCGCCTCGGTCCGGTCGATCACCAGCGAACCACCGCTGGGCAGCCAGACCTTGCGGTCGAGGGCCTTGGCGAGCTGCTCGTCGATCCGGTACGTGGCGAAGACGTCGACCTCGGAGGTCCACTTCGACAGCCGCTCGGCGAGGTCCGGCGCGACGTGCGAGACGTACCCGTGGATGGTCGACCACGCCTCGTCGCCGCTGACGACGACCTTGGAGAAGTCCTCGTTGAAGATGTCGCGCACGACCCGGACGGTCATGTCCGGCTCGCCGTACAGCAGCGTCGGCGCGTTGCCGTTCTTGGCCTTCTTCTGGATGTCCTCCCACTGCTGCTGCAGCCGCTCGACGTCCCGGCGCAGTTCGTCCTCGCTCGCGCCCTCGGCGGCGGTGCGCACGATGACGCCCGCGTCCTCGGGGACGATCTTCTTGAGGATGGTCTTCAGCCGGGCCCGCTCGGTGTCGGGCAGCTTGCGGCTGATGCCGGTCATGGAGCCCTCGGGCACGTACACGAGGTAGCGGCCCGGGAGGGAGACCTGGCTGGTCAGGCGGGCGCCCTTGTGGCCGATGGGGTCCTTCGTCACCTGGACGAGCACCGACTGGCCGGACTTGAGCGCGGATTCGATGCGCCGCGGCCCGTGCGCCATGCCCAGCGCCTCGAAGTTGACCTCACCGGCGTACAGCACGGCGTTGCGGCCCTTGCCGATGTCGATGAAGGCGGCCTCCATCGACGGCAGCACGTTCTGCACCTTGCCGAGGTAGACGTTGCCGACGTACGAGGTCGACTGCTCCTTGTTGACGTAGTGCTCGACGAGCACGTCGTCCTCGAGGACGCCGATCTGCGTGCGGTCGCCGTTCTGGCGGACGACCATCACGCGCTCGACGGCCTCCCGGCGGGCCAGGAACTCGGCCTCGGTGATGATCGGGACGCGGCGGCGGCCCTGCTCGCGGCCTTCGCGGCGGCGCTGCTTCTTGGCCTCCAGACGGGTCGAGCCCTTGATGGACTGCACCTCGTCGGACGGCTCGGCCTTGGGGCGGGGCTCGCGGACCTTGACGACCGTGCGCTCGGGGTCGTCGTCGGAGACCTCGGAGTCGGTGCCGGAGTCACCGGCACGGCGACGGCGGCGACGGCGACGGCGGCTGCTGCTGGAGCCGCCCGAGCCGGACTCGTCGCGGTCGGTGGCGTCCTCGGTGTCCTCGTCGTCCTCCTCGGCGCCGTCCTCGGTGTCCTGCTCGGCGCTCTGCTCGGACTCGGCGTCCTCGCCGCCCTCACCGTCGGAGTCGGCCGACTCGCCGCGCCTGCGGCGGCGGCCGCCCCGGCGACGGCGGCGGCGCGAGCCGGTGCCCTCGGACTCGTCCTGCTCATCGCCGTCGGCCTGGTCCTCGGCGGACTCGTCGGCCTCCTCCGCCTCGTCGGCGGTGGTGTCGACGGCGGCGGTCTCGGGGGCCTGTGCCTCGGGCTCGTCGCCGGCACCGCGGCGACGGCGGCGGCGACGCGAGCCGCCGGTCTGCTCCTCGCGCTGGGCCTCGGTCGGCGCGGACTCCTCGGCCTCCTGGGGCTCCTCGGCCCCGGCCGCCTCGGCGGCGGCAGCGGCAGCGGCCCGCTCCGGCGTCTGGAACTGGGGCTCGGTGAAGACGGGCGCCTGGAACAGCGCGACGGCGGGCCGCCTCGGACGCGAGGACGACTCGCTCTCGCTGTCGGCCGCATCCGCGGACACCGGAGCGGCGGCCTTGGAGGCCCTCCCGCCCTTGGCGGGCTGGGCGGGCTCGGCGAAGCCACCGGCGGCCCGGCGCACGACCCGGCGGCGGCGACGCGGACCGGTCTCCTCGACCGACTCGGCCGACTCGGCGGCGGTGTCGGCGGGGGCCTCGGCAGCGGGGGCGGGCTCGGCGGCAGCGGTCTCGGAGGCGGTGGCCCCGGACGCGCGGGCGGGCTCGGCGGCGGGGTTCTCGGTCACAGCTTCCTTCGCCTCCTCGGCGTTCCCCTCCACCGCGTCCGCGGCGGAAGGCGCCCCGGCAGGCGCGGACGCCTTCCGCGAGGCACGCCGGCGAGTCCGACGCGGAGCAGCCTCTTCAGCGGCCTCGGCTCCTTCGACGGCGCCGTCGGTCACGACCGCCGGCTGGGCGGCCTCGGCCTCGGCCGGTGCCGCGGCCGTCTCCGCAGGGGTGGCGGCGGGCGAGGTCACGGTGCGGGTGGCACGACGCCGGGTGCGCTTGGGGGCGGCGTCCCCGGAAACCTCGGCGGGCACGGCGGCCTCGGACGGCTCGGCGGCCTCCGACGGCTCGGCCGTCCGGTCGGCGGCGGGGGTGGCGGCGGTCACCGGGACCACGGTCTGGGCGGCCTCTGCGGCTTCCGGAGCGCCGGCGGGTGCCGACGCACGGCGCACGGCGCGACGCCGCTTGGGCGGGGCGGGCGCGGCGGCCTCGTCACTCTCGACGGCCTCGGGAGCCCGGTCCGCCCCGGCAGCGGCTGCTTCGACCTCGTCGGCCTCTACGACGTCGGCCGCGAGGTCCTCGGCCTCTGCGGCCGCTATGGCCGGCGCGACGGTCTCCACCGGCGCGTCGGAGGAGGCACCGGTGGGCGGGCCCGCCGGGCGGGACGCGGCACGGCGCCGCCGGCGGGGCGGCAGGGTGTCGCTGGGGGTGTTCTGTTCGGAACCCTCGGTGGGTTCGGTCGGTTCGAGCATGCGGGCTTGTCTCCCGTCAGGCTCCCGGGCGCCGCGCCTGGTCCGGCGATGCCGGTGACGTCCGCGGCGCGCGCTGTGCGCGTTCGCCGCCGTCCGGGGCGCGGGCGCCGCACGGGAGCTCTCTGTGTCCTGTCTCGCCGGTTCCGTACGCCGAATGCGTACGGCCTGGCGAAAGTCTTCTGGTCGGTGCGCTGCCCGACCCAGGTGGCTCCCGAGTCCGAGGGCGGCGCTACGACGTCCGTCCCTACGCGGAACCTTCCTTACGCCGGCGCCGCCGCGGTGGCAGTCGGTTCGGCCGTTGAGTGGGCCTCGACTGCCTCGCGGTCGGGCGCGAGCGGGTCGGTCACCGTGCCGGTCTCTGCATCGAACAGCCCCTGCGCCAGCCTGGTCACCGCTGCGGGGACCGGCGGCGCCAGGTCGGCCACGGCGCGGAGACCGGACAGGACGTCGTCGGGTCGTACGGCAGGCGTCACGTGCCGAACAACCAGCCGCAGTATCGCACAGGGCTGGTCGGTCGGCCTATCAGCCTGCGAACTGTGCGTTTCCGTGAGGTCGCGGACCTCGAGGCTCGCCACGGCGGCACGGGCGTCGAACGTACGGACGCCGTTCTTCGCGAGCCGCTGGACCTCGACGGTCCCGGCCGCGTTGAAGGCGTCCGCCGCCCGGCGGGCCTCCTCCGGCGGCACTCCGTCCAGCCGGAGCTCCCAGACGGAAGCCGTCAGCCGGTCGGCGAGCCCCGAGGTGCGGGCCTCGACCGCCTCGGTGATGTCGAGCCCGGTGGGCAGCGACTCGTCGAGAAGGGCCCTGAGCTGCTCCGGGTCGCGGGGCGCGGTGAGGGCGATCTCCAGGTATTCCGCCTCACTGCCCGTGCCGGTGGGTGCGGCATTGGCGTACGACACCTTCGGGTGCGGTGTGAAGCCCGCCGAGTAGGCCATCGGCACCTCGGCACGGCGCAACGCACGCTCGAAGGCGCGCTGGAAGTCACGGTGGCTGGTGAACCGGAGGCGGCCGCGCTTGGTGTAGCGCAGTCGGATGCGCTGCACCGCGGGTGCGGGCGGCGGGCCTTCGGGCTGTCGCTTGCCCAGTGTCGTTCAGTCCTTCGTGAGAGCGGTCGTACTGCTACCAAGAGTACGTGCCTCGCGCCCCGAAGGTTCCCCACGGTCGGCGAGCTGCGGCCGGCGAGGCTCACCGAAGAGCATCCGCCGGAAGTCGGCGCGGGCCTGGCGTACGGATTCGCGGGCGGCGGCCACTGCCTGCCGGGTGGCCCGCCGCACACTGCGGGCGGCCTCGGCCGCGGGCCGCAGGACGGCGTCCCGGACGACGTGCCCGACGGGTGTCAGCACGCTGCGGTACACCCACCGCACCGGCTCGACGAAGATCCACCGCAGGAGGGTGCCGAGGAACCGCCCGACGGCCAGCGAGATGTGCCCGGCGACGCGCCAGGCGTGACCGAGGGCGTCCCACACCTCCCGCCCGATGACGGCGAGGACGCGTCCGACCGGCGTGAGGACCCACCGCCAGAGGGCGAGCGCGGGCAGGACGAGCAGGATGCGGGCGATCCAGTAGAGAGCCACGCCGATTCCGGTGACGGCCGTGCTCACCAGCCGTACGAGCCCCTTGACGCACCAGGCGACCGCGCGGCCGACGGGCGCGAGCACCCAGGTGTACAGCCACCCGGCCGGTACGACGACGAGGTACCTGACGAGCCAGGCCAGGACCGTCCAGACGCCGATGCCGAGCGCGGCCAGTCCGCCGCCGAGCCCCTTCAGGACCCACATCACCGCGTGGCCGACGGGCGTGAGGAGGTAGGCGTACACCCAGCCGAGCGCGGCTCCCGCACCCCGCGCGACCCAGCCGATCGCCGCCCCGAAACCCCGGGCGACCCATGCGATCGCGTGCCCCACCGGGGTCAGCACGCAGCGGTGGAGCCACACCAGCGGCACGACGACGAGGACGTGGCCGAGCCATCCGAGGGCCTTGCCCACCGGGACGACGACGTAGCGCCACAGCCCGACGAACGGCCAGACGAACACCGCGCGACCGACCCACAGCAGCGCCCGACCGAGCGGCCGGAGCAGCGCGTCGTTCAGGAACCGCCCGGTGACGACGAGCGCGTCCCACAGCATCCGCACGGGGACGACCAGGACGAGCACGATGATCCGTACAGGGATCCTGATGGCGACGGTGAGGCATCCCTCGGGGGCCTGCGGCTCGCGCGGGGCGGGCGGCTGCGGCTCGCGCGGGGCGGGTGGCTCGGCCGGCCGCTTGTGCAGATCGACCCGTGCCTCGGAACCCTCGCGGGGATGCTTCTCCAGATCCATGCCGTCGTAGACGCTCTCAGTGCCCCGCCCGGATCCAGCACCGCACAGTCCGCCCCGTTCTCCCGCGATTCCTCCACTCGGCACAAGATCATACGGCTCAGGCCCGGGCGACCTGCGCCTGCAGCAGCCGGGACGACTCCTGGAAGCCGCTGCGCGCGTACGCGGGGATGGCCCGCGTACTGGAGTGGACGGTCACGCGCTCCAGCCCGAGTTCGCGGGCGCCGTCAAGGACGGCCCGGATGAGCCGCCCGCCCAGTCCGCAGTCGCGTGCCTCGGGTACGACGTAGACGCACTGCAGATCACCGGAGGCCCGCCGCGGCGCCCGGGGCGTGGGCACGCGCTGCACGACGGCGAGCCAGGCCATTCCGATGACCCGGTCGCCTCGGACGAGCACCATGCAGCGGTGGGAGCCGGCGTTCTCCCCCGCCCATGCGACGAAGTGCCGTACGAAATCGTCGCGTTCGCCGAGGTCCTCCGAGCCGTTCTCGACGAGCCACTCCCACCGGAGGTTTGCCACGGCCGCGAGTTCGGCGGGCCGGGCCGGGCGGATGCTGATGTTCTCCATCAGGGCATTGTGGGGTCCGCCGCTCGGTCCTTCTCCCAGCGCAGGAGGTCCCCCGGCTGGCACTCCAGCACCTCGCACAGCGCGGCGAGGGTGGAGAAGCGGACCGCCTTGGCGCGGCCGTTCTTGAGGACCGCCAGGTTGGCGGGGGTGATGCCGACGCGTTCCGCCAGTTCCCCCACGGACATCTTGCGTTTGGCCAGCATCACGTCGATGTCGACGGCGATCGGCATCAGATGACCTCTTCCAGCTCTGCCTTCATCTGGGCCGCCTCGATGTCGCGTGCGACGGCCTGCGCGAGCAGCATCCGCAGCACGAGCACGACCAGCGCGACGCCGAGCACGGCCACCACGACCCCGCACAGCAGAAGGACCACCCCGGGAGCGACGGCCTCGCCCGGCGCGAGCACGACCGCGAGCGCGAAGACCAGCAGGGCGGCCGCCACGAACGCGCCGATCACGATGTGCACATAGCGGAAGGCGCCAGTGGAGAACACCGTCCCGCGGCGCACCATCGTCACCAGCCGCCACACGCAGACCACGACGACCTGTGCCGTCACGATACCCAGGATCGTGATCACCAGGATCGGGGTGCGCAAGTACGCGTACTCGGGCCTGAGTCCGTTCATGTCCACGGCCAGCAGCGGCACCATCACCGCCTGCACGAACAACGACCCGGCGAGCAGCACCACGAGCACTCCACGCAACGCCGCCACGGCAAGCTTCCCCATCGCCACCCCTTCGATCGGCCTGCGATGGAAATCTATCGAGATTCGATAGGTTACGCAAGGGGGCTGCTCATGTGCGCCGCGGCCAGGTCGCGCGGCCTGCCGGTGTGTGCGACACGTGACACCGTGGCAGGAGGTATGCATGCCCGGCACTCGGACCGAGGAGGACGACAGTGGACTGGCGCGTGTTCGCACGGGAGATGGCCTCCATGGCGCGCGATCTGCTCGCCCAGGACTCGGTCGGCGCCACGCTCAAGCACATCACCAGAGCGGCCACCGAGCGCGTGTCGGGGTGCGACGCGGCCGGCATCCTCCTGCTGCACGGCAAACGCGTGGAGACGCTGGCGCCCACCGACGACCTGGTCGTCGAGAGCGACCGGTTGCAGGAGCGCCTCGCGGAGGGCCCCTGCTTCGACGCGGCCCGGACCAGCACCGGCGAGCGCGTGTTCCGCATCGCCGACTTCACCGCCGAGCAGGAGCACTGGCCTGCCTACGCCACCCGGGCCCGCGAACTGGGCGTGGGCAGCATGATGGGCTTCCTGCTGTACACCGAGGACGAGGATCTGGGCGCGCTCAATCTCTACTCGCACCGGCCGGGGTCCTTCACGGACGACAGCGAGACCGCCGGCTGGCTGCTGGCCTCGCACGCGGCAGTCGCCTTCTCCAGCGCCCGCAGCCACGCCCAGATGGAGCAGGCACTGGCCACGCGCCACACCATCGGTGAGGCCATGGGCATCCTCATGGGCAGCCACCGCCTCACCGAGGAGCAGGCGTTCGACGTACTGCGTCGCTACTCGCAGGAGAAGAACGTCAAGCTCCGCGAGGTCGCCCGGCGAGTCTGCGAAGAAGGCCGCCTGACCTGACGGCTCCCCCAGCACACATTCTGAACTGGGGGAACCTGGCCGGGTCGATCCCCCGGGGGAGCGTCATCAACTCGACCTCCTCTGCGGGTCCCCCTCAGAACGGCCCTCTCACCTCCCTGGTCCTCCCACTTGGGGCGCGACGCGAGCAGCGTGTGCTTCGCTTCCCCTTCTTCGGATGAGCCGTGGGCCACATCCGGCAATTCCTGAGGACCACCGGACAGAAGCCACCCGTGCGAGCGATTACACAGATTGAAGGTCCAGGTAAACCCTGCACACGGCCGGAGTGCCTGGCAAGGGTGAAGATATCCATGACCGACCTCAAGGCACTGATCGGCCTCCACTGGCTCGCACCCCAGACTGCGGCGGAATTGCGTCGCGCCGCGGAGGAAGCGCGCCGGCAGTCTGGTGGTACGAGGACCGCTCCCTGACGCCGGAAGGCTTCGCAGCCGTGACTTGACGGAGGCCCGGATTCGGCATCCGCGACACGTCAGCGCACTGAATCACGCTTTTCTCGGCAATTAGGAGATCGTCGATGCACAATAGAGCATAGAGAGCCATCTCGAATCCTTCTGGGAGATCGAGAACTGTTACGCCCGGTCATCACCGACCGGAGCGCCAATCTTCCTCAGCTCGGGGCATAGCGGTGGGACAGGGAATCCAGAAAGGACGCCCACACTGCGGAGCCAACCGCGAAGAAGGGCCCCTCGGACACTTTCGAATTCCTGACCACGACGGGACGAAATCCCCCGGTGATCTCGATACCCGGGA
Source organism: Streptomyces sp. NPDC002130 (assembly GCF_040296465.1). Lineage (NCBI taxonomy): Bacteria > Bacillati > Actinomycetota > Actinomycetes > Kitasatosporales > Streptomycetaceae > Streptomyces > Streptomyces sp. NPDC002130. The sequence goes on along the minus strand of NZ_JBEOXI010000065.1, from coordinate 1,578 downwards.
AGGGGAGCGCTCGGTCAGCCGGCAACCGTCGTCCGAGTACTCCCCCACCGCGGAGCGCCCCAGTCCACTCGATTCACCCAGGAGGCCTCATGACTCAGGCGCCGCCTCCTCCTGCCGGAGGCCTGTCGCAGGGAGCCCTGCTCATCATCATCGCCCTGCTGATCGGCCTTTTCACAGGCCTCGCAGCAGGCGTGCTGGCCGTTCTGCTCCACGCGACGATCCTCGACGCGGCGAAATGGGCAGGCGGCACCTTCATCGCCATCACGATGCTGCTGTTCAAGATCCGCGAACTCTTGCGGTGACGCACCTCCACCTGCTGTCGGCCACTCACGATGGACCGACAGCAGGACCGGACGGCTCTCCTCAGTGCGTGTGCCCGCCAGGAGCCGGTGCAGCGTTCTTGACCGTCAGGGGCAGCAGCTTCTTGCCCGTAGGGCTGGATGCTCGTGTCCATCTGCGGCCATTCACCAACGGACCCAAAACCGCTACCGTGCAGGTCATGGGGAAGCGAACGAGGACCCGCGCCGCAACTGACCGCGGGCTGTACTCGATTGATGCCGAATGGTCCGAGGCTGACTTAGCGCTCTTACGGGAGCTGAAGAAGGCGGAAGCCCTCCTGCTGGACGACGCACCGCGGGCACTCTTGTCCGTGCGTCTGTCGGTCCTCACCGACGACACGACATCGCCCGTCCGGCAGGAACTCGATCTACGCCTGCTCGCCAGGGAGCGTGGCTGCCGAATGGTCGGAGTCGCGAGCGATCTCAACGTCTCGGCGACGAAGGTCCCGCCGTGGAAGCGCAAGGAGCTAGGGGACTGGCTGAACAACCGGGCCCCCGAGTTCGACGAGATCCTTTTCTGGAAGCTGGACCGCTTCGTACGTCGCCTCTCGGACCTCAGCACCATGATCGACTGGTGCTTGAAGTACGGGAAAAACCTCGTCTCCAAGAACGACTCGATCGACCTGACCACGACGGCCGGGAAGATCATGGTCACGATCGTCGGTGGCATCGCCGAGATCGAGGCCGCCAATACCAGCACGCGTGTAGCGAGCCACCAAGACACAGAGCGACTGGCTTGTGGGCAAGCCGGCGTACGGATACGAGACGGCTGAGGACGAGAACGGCAAGGTCGTACTCGTCATCAACGAGGACGCGCACCGGGCACTGCACTGGTGCCACAAGGCCGCCTTGCGGGACAAGCCGGCTTCCGCCCGGCGCATGGTCAAGGTCCTTGTGCGAGCCGGCCTCTGCGGATCGGGCCTGACAGCGTCGACACAGCTCCGCCGACTCAGGAACCCGGCGCTCATGGGCTACCGCGTAGAAGAGGACAAGAACGGGGGCGTACGCCGCTCGAAGATCGTCTTGGGGAGCGACGCGAAGCCCATCCGCGTGGCAGACCCGATCTTCACCGAGGACGAGTTCAACAGCCTCCAGGAGGCCCTCGACCGTCGGGGAAGGAACCAGCCCACCCGGCGCCCGGAGGGGGCAACCAAGTTCCTCGGCGTCCTGATCTGCCATGACTGCGGCTCGAACATGACTGTTCAGCAGAACCGCGTCAAGAATTGGTCCTACTCGTATC
>NZ_JBEOXI010000064.1:0-36742 GCF_040296465.1 Streptomyces sp. NPDC002130 | reverse complement strand
ATCGAGGAGGCCCCGGCCCCCGGCCTGTCCCAGGAGCTCGACGAGGAGGTCCGCGCCCTCGCCGTACGGGCCGCCCGGGCCGTGGCCCCAGTCCTCATGGGCGAAGACGCGCTGCCGGTCGGCCCGGCACCGCCCGACGTGGGCGGCGATCCCGGCCGGGCCCGTCTCGCCCTGGGGAAGGTGGTCGCCGTTGACGAGGACGCCCCCGGGTCGCAGCAGCACGGCGAGCTGCCGGTAGGTCGCGAGCAGGGTGTCGTGGTCGAGGTAGTGCAGGGCCGTGGTGGAGACCGCGGCGTCCAGGGGCCGGTCCAGATCCAGGGCCCACGTCCAGCCGGGCGCGCCGATCTCGGCGTCGACGTAGCGGGCCGCGTCCGGGTGGTGGGTGCGGCCCAGCTCCAGCAGGAGGGGGTCCCGGTCCACGGCCACGATCTCCGCGTCCGGCAGCCGCCGGATCAGCCGGGCCGCGAGGGAGCCGGGCCCGCAGCCGAGGTCCACGACGAGGGGTGGATGCGCACACCCCGCCGTGGCGTGCTCGACGACATCGGCGATCACCGTGAACCGCTCCTCGCGGTCGACGGCGTACCGCTGCTGCTGGAGCTCCCAGCGCTCCACCCATCGCTCCGCCGTCGCCAGACTCAGCCCCATCCGGTCGCGCCACCTCGCCGTATCGCACCTGACTCCTGACGGTCAGAGCCTACAGGTGGAAACGGTTCCCATTACGCATAGTCGGCGGTGTCAGGGGAGTGAGGCGAGAACCGACAGCAGCCGGTCGATCTCCTCAACGGTGTTGTACACATGCAGACTCACCCGCACCGATCCGGTCTTCTCGCCCGCGTCGCCCTGGCAGTGATGGTCGGAGCGGACCATGAACCCGTGGCTGAACAGGATGAACCCCAGGTCGCCCGAGTCGATGGCGTGGTGCCGCAGGGTCACGATGCCCTGGCGGCGCTGCACGGTCGTACCGGCGGCCAGGCTGAGCGGGCAGCCGAGGACCTCGTACGCGTCCAGCCGGCGCAGTCCCTCCGTGAGGCGGGTCGCGAGGTCGGCCGTCCAGCGCTCGATCCGGTCGAGACCGGCCGCGTCCAGCCAGTCCAGGGCCGCTTCGAGCGAGGCGATGCCCACGGTGTTCGGGGTGCCGCTCCAGCCCCCGGGCACGAACGCCGGCCCGCGCGCCTGCCGGGCCCACACCGCCCCGGAGCCGGGCAGGGCCAGCGCCTTGTGGCCCGAGAACACGACGAAGTCCACGTCCAACTCGGCCACGGAGACGGGCAGATGGCCGACGCTCTGCGCGGCGTCCAGGCAGATGACCGCGTCCGGACCGACGGCCTCGCGGATGCGCTGCACGTTCATGTCGCCGCCGTACACATGGTGCACATGGGTCGTGGCGACGAACCGGGTGCGTGGGCCCGCCCGTTCGGCCAGCGCCCGGTGGTCGTAGTCCCGCGAGCCGCTCTGGTACGGCATCGGCACCACCCGGACCCGCACGCCCTCGCGAGCGAGCAGCCGCTGGGCCTCCAGCCACGGCACGATGTTGGCCTGGTGGTCGGCGTCCGGGACGACGATCTCGTCGCCGTCGCGCAGGAAACCCGGCAGCCAGTCACGGGCGACGGTCCGCAGCCCCTCGGTGGTGCCGCCGGTGAAGTGGACGGCGGAGCGCTCCGGCCGTACGTCCCCGAGGAAGCGCGCGACGCGCTCACGGGTCCGCTCGACCAGCTCCGTGGTCCGGTTGGCCCAGGTGTAGGTGCCACGCGCGGAGTTGGCGTTGGACGTCGTCAGATACGTCTGCACGGCGTCCAGCACGGCCTGCGGCTTCTGCGCCGTGGCAGCGCTGTCCAGGTACGCCAGCTCCGGATGCCCGGTGACGATGGGGAACTGGGCGCGCAGCGCCCGCTGCCACAGGTGCGGATCCTCACGGGTGAGCGGTGCGGTCATGCCGGTCAGTCCCGCACCAGGGGCGCGCCCGCGTCCCGCCAGGCGATGATGCCGCCGGCCAGGCTGCGCACGTCGGGGTGGCCCATCCGGGTCAGCAGCGCCGCGTAGCGCGCGGACTGCTCACCGACCGGGCAGGCCAGCAGCACCGGCTGACGACGGCTGAACGGCAGGCCGCCCCGCACGAGTTCCGCGAACAGCTCGTCGACGATGTTGACCGACCCGTCGATGTGCAGCGCCGCGTACGCGTACGGGCTGCGCAGGTCGACCACGAGCGGCCGGTCGGTGTCGATCCAGCGCCGGGCCTCGGCCACGCCGATGGACGGCGCCCGGCCGACCTCGGCGTCGGACAGGTCGGCGGGCGAGTTCTTCCGGGGCGGCCGGCCCAGCAGATCGGGGCGCCGCTGCCGGACGTAGCTCAGGTAGCTCTCCACCCGGTCGCAGACGATGAACACGGCGGTCCGTCGCTCCTCGGACTCCTGGTCCAGCGCCCGCAGATGACGGACCGCGCCGAAGTAGGCCGCCCCTCCGGTGGGCCCGCCGAGGATGCCGCAGCGGCGGTTCAGGGTCAGCATCCCCTCGATCGCCTCGTCGGCGCTGACCGATTCCATCGTGTCGTACGTGTCCGGGTCGAACAGGCCGACCTCCTGCACCTCGTCGATGGTGCGGATCCCCGGGATGAAGTCGGACTTGGCCGCCACCAGCCCGACCACCCGCACCGACGGGTCTTCCTCGCGCAGGGCGCGGGCGACTCCCGTGGAGGAACCGGCGGTGCCCACACAGGCGACGAACCAGTCCGGTACCCGGCCGTCCAGGTCCTTGACGATCTCCGGCCCGGTACCGGTGAGATGGGCCTCGGTGTTGCGCGGGTTGAAGTACTGGTCGGTGTGCAGATAAGCGCTGCCGGAGGCGGACAGCGTCCGGTGGAACAGGGTCAGCGGATCGTCCGTGGCGGTCGGGTCCAGGCACTCGCTCTGCCCCGGCAGCTCCTCGATCTCCGCGCCGAGCAGCAGCAGGAGGTCCTTGATCTCCGGCACCCGCATCCGGTTGGTGACGCTCTTGAAGCCCAGGCCGTGCATGCCCGCGATGAGGGCGAGGGCCTTGGCGGTGTTGCCGCTGGACAACTCGACGACCTGGCTGCCGTGTTCGACCGCCTCCGCCAGCAGGGGCCCCGCCATGCTCCAGGCGGCCCGGTCCTTGACCGAGCCGAACGGGTTGAGCATCTCCAGCTTGGCGTACAGGTCGATGTTTTGAAGGCCGTGCACGGCCGGGTCTATCCGCACCAGAGGGGTGTTGCCTATCGCCTCGGTGATGCTGTCGTACCTCACTGAGCTCCCCTCGAGGGCGTGATCGGCCAGAACTGGTCGTCCAGGCACCAGCGCCAGGCGTCGCCGTCCTGCCAGGCCGCGACCTTGCGGGCGGCGGGCTGGTGCTGGGCGCGCGTGGCGTGGAAGTCCATGGCGTAGCCCGCGGTGTTGGCGAAGGCCAGCAGGTCGCCGGGTTCCGGGCGGTGTGGCAGGAACACCGTGCGCCGGGTGATCAGGTCGCTCTCCAGGCAGAGACTGCCGAAGAGGTGCACGGCGACGGGCCCCCCGCCCGGCCCGGCTCCACCGCGGGGGAGGACGACCGGGTCCATCAGCACGCCGTGGTCCTCCAGGGCGATGTCGTCCGCCTTGGCGGCCAGCCGTACGAGCAGTGGCCCACCGGTCTCCTGGCCACGGACCTCCAGAACTCGCGCCAGCGAGAGTCCGCACTGGTCCAGCAGAGCCCGGCCGGGCTCGGTGTGCAGGTCGTACAGGTGCTCCAGCAGCAGCGCGGCCAGTGGCCGCCCGCCGAGTGAGGCGGCGGGCTGGGCCAGCAGCTCGTCCAGGTAGGCGGCGCCGGCGACGGGCCGGTGGGCCGGGTAGAGGCCGAGCGTGCCGCGCAGGGTGCCGGACTCGTTGCGCAGCCCGTAGCCGTGCCCGCCCCACGTCAGCGGCGGACGCCGGCCGAGGACGGCCGCGGTGAGCCCGCTCGTGTACGCCTCCCACTGCTCCCGCTCGGCGAGATAGCTGACGCCGAACCCGCCGCCGACGTCCACGGCCCGCGGCCGCAACCCCCGGCTCCGGCACAACTCCAGTGCGGCCAGGCACCCTTCGAGGGCGGTCGCCTTCTCCGCGACGCTCGTCGTGTCCAGATGGAAGGCCACCCCCACCGGAGCGACGGCGTCGGCATGCCGCTCGACCGCCTCCAGCAGCAGCTCCAACTCCCGTACGGGAGTGCCGAAGCGGCTGCGCCGGCTCAGCACCTTCACCCCCGACGTCTCGAAGCCCGACAGCCGCAGCAGCACCCGTACCGGCGCGAGCGCGTGCTTGCGCACCAGGGCGGCGAGCTGGTCCAGTTCGGCGGCGGCGTCGACGCTGACCGTGACTCCCGTACGGGCCGCCAGCCACAGGAACTCGGGGTTCTTCGGACCCGTGGCCGTGATCCGGCCGGCGTCGAACCCGGCACCCAGCGCGTGCTGCAACTCGCCCAGCGACGCGACGTCCACGCCGGCGTCCGTCGCGGCGAGCCGCCGCAGCAGCGCACTGGACCGGTTGGCCTTGTGGGCGTAGAAGACCTGCCCCGACAGATGGTGCGCCCGGTAAACCGACCGGAACCGCTCCAGGTTCTCGGCGATCTGGTCCGGCACCACGACGTGCAGGGGGGAGCCGAGCGCGTCGATGAGCGAGTGCAGCGTGCCGTGCGCCGCCATGAGCGACCTCAGCCGTGGCTCCAGCCGCGGTTCGAGGTACAAGGGCCTGCCCTCCATGCGCGCTCCCCCTCCTGAAGCCGCTGCACCCGGCATCCGGGCACGTCGGACACTCCCCGCGTATCGCCGTATGACCCATATCCATTCTTCGGTCGCTTTACGCCCTGTAAGGCCCGGGCCCGGGCCTCGGTCGGTGTGAAGCGGATCACGGACGGGGGAGCGGCGCGCGCCGGGCGCGAGGCGGCGGCATCCGCGGCCCACGGCCCGTGACGGGCCCGCCAGGCGCAGCACGCATGTGCCTCTCGCCCCGGGGGTACTCCGCGTCGAGACCGGCAACCGACCCGTCCGAGGAGGGACGTGGACTGGCATCCGCTGCGGCTCACCACCCCCGTCAAGCAGCACGTCTTCGGCGGCCGGGCCATCGCCGGGCGACTGGGCCGCACCGGGCTGCCCGACGGGCCGGTCGCCGAGACATGGGAGGTCAGCGACGTCGAGGGCGATGCCTCGACCGTCCTGGACGGCCCTCTCGCCGGGCGCACCCTCCGGCAGGTCATGGCCGAGCACCCGGTCGAACTGCTCGGCCCCCGGCTCCCGCCCGGCCCCCGCTTCCCGCTGCTCACCAAGTTCATCGACGGCCGCGGGGCACTCCCGGTGCATCTGCACGCCGACGACGACACCGCCCGGCGCCTGGAGGGCGAACCCCACGGCAAGACGGAGGCCTGGCACGTCCTGGACGCCGCACCGGGGGCCACCGCCCTGGTCGGCGTACGCGCGGGCGTGGACCGCGACACCCTGCACCGGGCGCTGCTGGCACAGGACTTCGACGCGGTCATGCGCCGCCTGCCGGTCCGCGCGGGACAGACCGTCTACGTCCCCGGCGGCACCCTGCACAGCTTCGGCCCGGACACCCTCGTGTACGAGATCGAGCAGACGTCCGACATCCAGCAGCACGCCATGCGCAGCCGCATGGAGGACGGCTCGCCCGTACCCGACCACGAGTGGCACGACAACCTCGACCGTCTCCTCGACGAGTGGCGCCCCGGCCCCCGACCCGAGTTCCACCCCGGCCTCGGCGTCCGCATGGACGACGGCGTCGTACGCACCGTGCTCTGCGCCGGCCCGCACTTCACCCTCGAACGCTGGTCCGCCGGCACGGCGACGCCCTGGTCCTACCGCTTCTCCACCGTGCGGATCCTCACCAACGCGGGCGCCCCGGTCACCGTCACCGCCGGCTCCTGGACGGGCCCGTTGGACCGCGCCCGCACCCTCCTCCTGCCCGCCGTCCTAGGCGAGGTCCGCATCGAGGGCCCCGCCGACGTCCTGATCGGCTACGTCCCCGAACCGGAGCGCGACATCCGCGCCCCCCTCCTCGCCGCCGGCCACGGCCCGGCCGCCGTCGCCGCTCTCGGGGAGGGGCTCGGTCCGCGGTAGCGGGCCGGTGACAATCGGGACCGATCCGTAGCAGGCCCGCAGGGCAACGGGTGCGGCCGGTGGTGGGTCGTACAGGGGGCAAGGGCCAAAGCCCGCGCACCCGACCGGGAAAGCCGGGGGAAACCGATGGGGGAGACCATGAAGATCCGTACCCGAGGCATCCGTACCACCGTGGCCGCGCTGGCGGCGGTCGCCGCTGTCGCCGCAGCCGCCGTGCCGGCCGTCGCGGCCACCGAACCGGCCTCCGACACGCCCCGGTTCCTGGAGCCGGCCGAGCTGCCGCCGCACCCGGCCTCGCCCTGGTACGCCGGTCCGGTCACCGCCGGCCAGCCCGACCCGCTGCCGATGTGCGTGGGCGACGCGCTGCCGTCCATCACCACGCACCGGGACTACTGGACGGAGTACGACACGAACGCCCAGCAGCTGACGGTCGAGGGGCGCAGCGAGCAGTGGGCGAAGGACTTCGCGGCACTGCTGCGCAAGGACCTCGCCGGCTGCGCGAAGAAGCTGATGCAGCAGGACCCCGACATCACGGCGACCCAGAAGTACTACGGCCGGCTGAACGTGGAGGAGGGTGCCGACGTCTACGGCATCCACACCGCCTCCGCCTGGGGCTCCTCCGACATCGGCCTCTTCTCGGTCGGCCGCGACGGCGCGACCGTGACGGTCGTCCGCTGGGGCCAGATGGGCAACTTCCAGCACGCCCAGGTGGCGGACTTCAAGGCCACGACGGTGACGGCGGTGAACAAGCTGTACTGACGGGCTCAGCCGCCCTGCCCCGCCAGTCCGTCGTGGCCGTCGTACACCAGCAGCCCGTCGTCGCGCAGCCGCACCCCGGGCGTCGGGGTGTGGGTGCTCAGCCGCCCGTCGTGCATGAGGTGGCGGGCCGGGACGCCGCGGGCCACCACCGCGAAGTCGGCGATCAGCCGGCGGTGGCAGCGCCACCAGACCGCCTCGCTGCACATGACGGCCGTGCGGGCACCCGCCGCCTCCCGCAGCAGGCGGTCCATCGCGGACACGAACGCGGGGGAGCGGGTGTGGGCGGCGTACCCGCGGAAGGACTCGTTGCGCCACACGACGTCCGGACTGTCCGCGGGCAGCGGGCGGAACCCGCCGAGGGCGGGTTCCCACCGGTAGGCGATGCCGGCCGCCGGCATCCACTCGGCGAGCCGCTCCCGCAGCAGATCTGGGTTCCGTCGGCTCCCGGGAGCGGTCCGCACGTCCACGACGGCCGTCACGCCTGCATCACGCAGCAGCTCGCCGATCCGGTCCCGGTCGGCGGTGCTGTGCCCGAAGGTCAGCAGGAGCGCGTCCACAGGTCCGGACTTTCCCGTTTTCCCGGGCCCACACCTGAGTACGCGCTCACTGTCGGATGTCCCGGAAGGGACCAGCAGGCCCTGTGACCTGCGACGCTCCGCCGACCTGAGCCTCTGGCCCGCGCAAATGTGCCGCGCGGGCGGCCGCGCCGCGAACAGGACCCCGCTGCCCTGCTCCCTTCCCCGTCGAACGGGCGGACTCGACGCCGGGGCCGCGTTCGGGAGCGGCGTCCTCGTCGAGCGTGCGAAAAGCCGCCGCTGCCTGGTCACGCGTGACCCGGACCAAACTCTTGACAATTGCTGATCGGATTCTTGTGCCTTTCTTTACACAGGAGGGTGATAGCTTCTCGCCCGTCCGCGGATATTGCACCGTCTGAAAAAAGCCCGCGCAAACCGCAACTGACACTGTGTCACCGACGCCGCGCGGCGCCGGTTGGGGGGAGAGCGATCATGACAGTCAAGTCTGCCCGCGCCAAGCTGGCTGCGGCCGGAACCGTCCTTGTCGCGGGTGCGTCGCTATTGTTCGGCGCCGCACCCGCCCAGGCGGCCACCTACAACGTCAGTGACAACTGTGACGTTCCGTGGATCACCTGCTCGTACGGTGATTTGTGGCTGTTCTACAACTCGAAGGACATCGCCATCCAGGATGGCTACATCAAGTCGGCGTACACGACGTTCTACAGCAACGTGTCCGACCACTGGGGTACAAGCCAGTACGAGGGTTCGTCGCTGTCGACCTACCGGTACGTCTTCGGCAACGGCGGCAATGGCAACGGCCAGTACATGAAGAACAACGCGGCGTCCGTGCAGAACTGCGCCGAAAGCGACAACTACCGCGTCTACTACAACTCGGGCTACGGCGGCACCTCTCAGTACTTCGCGAAGAACGGCCCTTACGGAGACTGCAACATCACCGACCTGATCTCCGCCCTGAAGAACAACAACGCCTCCTCCCACTTCGCGTAAGAAGGACTCCCGGTGAAGAACATCAAGCGGACCGCCACCGCCGTAGCCCTGGCCGCTTCAGCTCTCCTGGTCAGCGCCTGCTCCTCCGTCACGAGCGCGCACACCACGCAGAACGCGGCTGACGGCAGACCGATCGTGAACAAGGAGAACTGGCCCGAGAAGATCCCCACCCGTGGCCTGACCAAGGGTCTGACCCTCCCACTGGAGGCGTACATGGACTCCTACGAGGACCAGGTCACCGTCGAGCAGGCCGCCGACGATCTTCAGCAGTCCTGCATGAAGGACTACGGCATCGACCTGACGCTGCCGCTGGCAGGCGCCAACCCGCCGCCCAGCGACAACGACGCCAACATCGAACGCCGTTACGGCATCACCGACCGGGCCGAGGCCGAGAAGTACGGCTACGAGCTCCCCCCGGCGCTGCAGGAGCACACCGAGCAGACCGTGCGCGATCTGTCCGGTGTCGAGGTCGAGGTCCTGACCGGCCATACCAAGCCCGAACCGCCCAACGCGGTCAAGGCGGGAGAGCCGGTCGCCGCCCCGAACCGGGGCACGAAGCCGGCTCGGGCGGAGTACAACGGGAAGAAACTGAAGACGGGTGGCTGCGTCGGCTGGTCCAAGGAGCAGCTCGGTGTGAAGGACGCCGACCCGACCTTCGTGGCGCAGCTCGCCGGCGACAGCCTGGAACAGTCCCTGAAGGACGACAAGGTCATCAAGGCCACCGCCGCCTGGTCGTCATGCATGGACGGCAAGGGACACCAGGGACTTGCCGATCCGTACAAGGCCATGGACCAAGGGGTCACCAACGACGGCAAGGCGACGCAGGAGTCCATCGCGCTGGCGGTCGACGACATCGACTGCAAGACGCAGACGGACCTGGTGAAGATCTGGTTCGGTGTGGAGTCGGCGATCCAGGACAAGCAGATCGGCGACAACAAGAGCCGGCTGACCGGCATCAAGGAGCAGCACGGCATCGAAGTCGCCGCTGCGAGCAAGCAGCTGGCGGATTCCGCCCGGTGAGGACGGGTGCAGTGGCGCTCGGACCGTGGATGATCCGGGCACTGTGCCTGACAGCGGCGTGCGTGCTGGCCGCCGGGTGTACGGACGGCGCCGCCGACAAGGCGCCCGCGTCGCGGCGGCCGGTGACTCAGAGCGCTGAGCAGGGCAGTCCGCAGGCACGTCCATCGCCCGTGCCATCGGTGCACTCCGAAGGCCGTACGCGAGTGCTGGTGTACGGAGACCTGACCGTGCGTGCCGCACCGGAAAGCAACGGTGTGCGTACCGAGATCGAGGTAGCCAACACCTACGAGCGGAAAACCACGTACTCGGTCCAGATCAGCATTGCCGACGGTGCGGGCTGGACCGCGTACAACCGGTTCTGGCTTCAGGACGTCCCTCCGGGAAAAACCGGGCGGGAGAATGCGCTGATCGGCTCGAAAGACATGGGTCCGGTTCCGCGGGTACCGAAGATTTACGTCGATGAGTTCACTCCCATCGTCGATCGGAAATAGGAATTGAAGGGACGTCCGGCCGGGGTTTTCCGGTCGAGCGTCTTTGCGTGGGCGAGTCGGCCGCTGACTGCTGACCGTCTGACGCGGCGTGCGACGCCCTGATTCGGTGCGCAGTGCCGTCATTCCCAACTCTCAAGTGAAACGGGAAGACAGGGGATTTGTGTCTTGAGACCTGGACGAAGAATTCACAGACCTTTGATCGTCATAGCGGCGTGCACCGCGTTGGGCGGTGGTCTGTTGAGCGCGGCCCCCGCATTCGGCACGCCGGGCGGCGAATCCGGCTCGAAATCCAAATCCGGCCACAACCTTTGGTCGGACACGTCTACTTCCCCCAAGGACTCCGCGTCCGCGCCGTCCTCCAGCCGGATCAAGGACCCGGGCAAGAAGCTCGGCAAAGGGTGGAACACTTCGCAGGACCGGGCGGTGACGGCCGCCGCGGACGCGGACGGCCTGCACATCCTGGTCGCCGACTCGAAGAAGGCGTACGCGTGGAAGACCGCGGCGATCCTGGCCGAGCCGGGCATGCCGGCCGATTCCTGGATCGGCAACCAGTGCCTGATGGACCGTGACCACGCGGCTGTCGTCTACGCGCCGCGTACGTTCACGAACAAGCCCGACCTGTTCCAGGGCGGGGCCTTCACGGCCGTCGTCAACACCAGCACGGGCTCGGTCACCAAGCTCGGGTTCACCGCGTCACTCGCGTACTTCGACCCGACGTGCAACTCCTCCGCGCACACGGCGGCGTTCACCACCTACCGGGACATGAACGACCCGGACCGGACGAAGACCCGCGTGGTCACCGTGGACACGGCGGGCAGGCAGCTGACCCAGGCGTCGGTGAAGGGCGAGATCACCTCGGCCGCGCCGGTCACCGGCGGTGCCGTCGGCGCCCTCGGCCGTAATCTGGTCCGCCTCGGCGACACGGGCAAGAGCACGTCGGGCAGGACGAAGAAGGTGACGTCCGCGGACGCGGTCGCCTTCGACATCCGGCCGCTGGACGCCGACGGCAAGAAGATCGCCTTCGTCGAGCGCGGTACGAAGAAGCACACGGTGAAGATCTGGCGCGGCCACGGCAAGGCGGCCACGGTGGCCTCCGGCAAGCCCGGCGCACTCGACCTGGCCGCCGGCGGGCCCGGCACGGCGTATCTGACGGGCAGGACATCCGGTGCCGTGCACACCCGGGGCACGGGCATCACCCGGCTCGACGTGCCGGCCGGCACCGACGTGTCCACGCAGGGCCGGTTCGCCGTCGACCCGGTCCTCACCCCCGGCATGAGGGCCGGTCTCGACCGCGTCCAGAAGGCCGGACGCGGCTTCACCAGAACCACTCGGGCCAAGGCGGAAGCGCCGGCCGTGTCACCGAAGACGCTGGCGAAGACGGAGCCGACCACCATCACCGCCACCGCCACCACCACGGGCACCGAGGTGACCCAGAAGGTGGCGCCGCAGGCGGCCGCGGGCACCGAGAAGTCCTCGCCCGCCCTGGGCAAAGGCACCAAGCCGGTCACGGAGAACGCACCGGCCGGCCTCCACACCCAGCTGGAGCGCACATCGCTCGCCGCCACGACGACGGACACCGACCCGGCACACGACCCGACCGACCCGGACCGCTGGTGCTCGGTCTCCCGCAACGACGTCGACGCACAGGCGCTGCAACCGACGCCGAACCAGGTCGAGTGGGCCGTGGACATGGCCGTGCGCGGTGATCTGACCGCCGGCTACATCCGGCAGGGCGACTACCGCGGCCAGGCGGGCCTGGGGACGGTCGACCCGCAGGGGCTCTTCCCGAAGCCGACGCTGAACGGTGCCGCCGGCGCCCGGATCCCGGTCAACGTCATGCTCGGCATCCTGGCGCAGGAATCGAACCTGTGGCAGGCCGAGTCCGGCGCCATCCCGGGCCAGATGGGCAGCCCGCTGGCGGCGGTGGACGGCTACTACGGTCACCAGAGTGGTGGCACGCTCGCCGACTACTGGAAGATCCACTGGGACAAGTCCGACTGCGGCTACGGCGTGGGCCAGGTGACCGACGGCATGCGAATGGCCGGGCACGAGAAGGACAACGAGACCTCACTGTCCCCGGGGAAGCAGAAGATCGTCGCCGTCGACTACGCGAGCAACATCGCCGCGTCGATGAAGATCCTCGCCGACAAGTGGAACGAGGTGCACACCGCAGGCCAGACGGTCACCGTCAACAACGACGACCCGGCCAAGGTGGAGAACTGGTTCACCGCCGCCTGGAACTACAACCTCGGCTTCAACGCTCCCGGCGCTCCCGGCACCCCGTGGGGTCTCGGCTGGTACAACAACCCGGCCAACCCGGTGTACAAGAACGACAAACCGTTCATGGACACGACGGTCGACCCGGACGCCAACCACGACGCGGCGCACCCGCAGGACTGGCCGTACGAGGAGAAGGTGATGGGCTGGGCCGCCTGGTCCATCGACACCGGCTTCTCCTACGCCACCTCGGGCCGCCAGGACTGGGCGGGTGAGTCCGGCTTCTCCTCGGCGGGCTTCCGCCCCGCCTGGTGGATCAACGACGTCCAGCGCTCCCTGGTCTCCCCGCCCAAGAGCACCTTCTGCAACGTTCACAACGGCTGCGACCCGGCCAACCCGCCGGACTGCCCGGACGCCGCCTGCTACGCGCAGTACTGGTGGAACCAGTCGAACGCGACCTGGAAGGACGACTGCGCCACCACCTGCGGAAACGAGAACATCAAGTACCAGACGCTGATCTCCGAGCCGGGCCGCGGCTACCGTCTCAAGAACGGCACCCCCGTGTGCAGCGGCGCCCCGTCCGGCTCCACCGTCGTCGCCTCCGTGTCCGATGGCACTCCGACCTGGAGCGACTGCGGCGCGATACGGTCCGACGGCACCTTCCGCTTCACGTTCTACGCGGACGCCGACCAGCACTACGAGGCCAAGGCGGACCTGCACCAGATCGGGGGCGGCTACGGCGGCCACTTCTGGTACACGCACACCCGCGACGACGCCCATCTGGGTGGCACGACCTCCGGCCCGATGACGATCCGCGGCACGTGGATCCCCAACGGCACCTTCGACCTCGCCAAGGTCTACGTGCACGTACCGGACACCGGGGCGCAGACGAAGCAGGCGCATTACAGCGTCTCCGGCGTGGCAGGGGGCACCCGCGACGTGGTCGTCGACCAGGACGGCAACAACAACACGTGGGTGTCGCTCGGCGCGTACAAGTTCACCGGCACACCCAGCGTGACGCTGGTGAACTACGCCGACGGCGGGACCGCCGACCAGGACGTCGCCTACGGCGCCGTCGCCTTCCAGCCGGTGCAGGGCACGTATGTCTCGGACACCGTCGAGGCGGACGCATTCTTCGACGAGGACCAGAACATCGACGTCCGGCCCGAGTCGAGCATCTTCGACACCCCGCTGAAATCGCGTCAGGCCCTGCACGACTGGGCGCTGGACGTCTCGGGGAAGATCACCGCCCTGCCCACCTGCATCGACACGGCTGGCTCCCCGACCTGCGTCAAGCCGGAGACCAAGGCCGCCGCCCAGCGGTGGCACGACGAGGTGACGCAGGCCGGCACCAGCACCACCGATCACCCCGACGGCTCCAGCGTCCCCGCCTGGATGCACTTCGCCAACCCGTACACCAAGCGGCCCGCCTCCGACAGCAGGCCGGACTGGTTCGGCACGGACGACGGCGCGTACAAGATGTACAACAAGGCCACCGTCTCGTACGTGAAGACGGCCGACGGGAAGATCATCCAGGGCAGCGAGAGCGTGTCCTACGACGACCGCACCGCCGACACCCACATCCCGGATTTCGTGCGGGAGTTCTTCGCCGCGCTCCAGACGGACTACGGCACCACGCCGCCGGACCTGGACTACACCACGACGGACCTGAACGTCCACGACGGAAGGGCGACCACCACCGCGACCAACAGCAACGGCATCCTGCCCGGACGCGCATACAAGTCGATCGGCGTGAAGCCCGTGATCACCGACGACAACGACAACGTGGTCACGGACGCGAGCGGCACCTGTGTCGCGGTGATGCACACCGCGGGCGGCTCGATCGGCTACCGCAGCGCCCTGGCGGACAAGTCGCTCACCGACAGCGTGCAGGACTGGGTGAACCGGGTCTCGAGCGACACCGGCTCGTCCGACAATCCCATGGCGCTGATGTCCCAGGAGATCCGGAACATGTTCTTCAAGCCGGGCGTCACCGGGTCGATCTTCGGCGAGGCCCCGCCGATCTGGCAGGAGCTGGACTTCAAGAGCTGCGCCGACGGCACCGTCAAGCAGGTCAGCGGTGCCTCGATCCTGCGCTCCAGCTACATGCCGAGCCAGTACCTGTACCGCAACGACAAAGCCATCGACCTGACCGGTGCCTTCACCGGCTCCAGCGCGCCGATCACGACGGGCGACTTCTACCACTTCAGTGGTCCGGCCTCCCCGCCGAGCACGGACGACCCGTACGCGAACTGCACCATGACCGGCGGCCATTCGGGCAACCCGTGGGACATCGTGGTCTACGCGCCCGACCCGAACCCGGGCATCGACCCGGACACGGCGCACTTCTGCAACGCGCCGGACAAGACGCCCGACGCCCCGTACACGCGGTAGTCGCGCGCCAGGACGGAGCCTGGTCGCCCACGGCGTCCATGCAGAGGCTCGTTAGAGTGAAAGTGGCCCCCGAGACCGGGGGCCACCCCTCCTTTGTGAGAGATGAGCGAGGTGCCCACCATGGCCGCCGCAGCACTGCTCATAGGCTTCGCCATGTTCTTCTTCGCCCCGGTCGTCCCATGGCTGCTGTTCCCGATGCACCGCCGGGCAGGGGCCGCCGCCGCGGCGGTGTGGGGGGCGGCGCTCCTCATCCTGACCACTGTCGTCTGGGACGGGGCGTTCCTCGCGTCGGCGCTCCTCACCGCCTTCTCGTGCTGCGTCCGCCTCGTGGTCGAGGCCGTCGGCACCCTGGAGGAACCGCGTGCACGGCGCCGCGCCCGCCACTCGGAACGCCATGGGGCGCGCGTCGCTTAGACGGAGTTCGGCGGCATCCGATCGTCAGATGTCCCGGAACGTCTCGATCTGCGCCCCGATCGAGTTCAGCCGCTCCGCCAGGTCCTCGTAACCCCGGTTGATGACGTACACGTTGCGCAGCACCGACGTGCCCTCGGCCGCCATCATCGCCAGCAGGACGACCACCGCGGGACGCAGGGCCGGCGGGCACATCATCTCGGCGGCGCGCCAGCGGGTCGGGCCCTCCACCAGGACGCGGTGGGGGTCCAGGAGCTGGAGCCTGCCGCCGAGGCGGTTCAGGTCGGTCAGGTAGATCGCACGGTTGTCGTAGACCCAGTCGTGGATGAGGGTCTGGCCCTGCGCGACCGCCGCGATGGCCGCGAAGAACGGGACGTTGTCGATGTTCAGGCCGGGGAACGGCATGGGGTGGATCTTGTCGATCGGCGCCTCCAGCTTGGAGGGCCGGACGGTGAGGTCCACCAGCCGGGTACGGCCGTTGTCGGCGAAGTACTCGGGCGTGCGGTCGTGGTCGAGGCCCATCTCCTCCAGCACGGCCAGCTCGATCTCCAGGAACTCGATCGGCACCCGGCGCACCGTCAGCTCCGACTCGGTGACGACGGCCGCCGCGACCAGGCTCATCGCCTCGACCGGGTCCTCGGAGGGGGAGTAGTCCACGTCCACGTCGATGGTGGGCACGCCGTGCACGGTGAGCGTGGTCGTGCCGATGCCGTCGACCTTGACGCCGAGCGCCTCCAGGAAGAAGCAGAGGTCCTGGACCATGTAGTTGGAGGAGGCGTTGCGGATGACGGTGATGCCGTCGTGCCGGGCGGCCGCGAGAAGGGCGTTCTCGGTGACCGTGTCGCCGCGTTCGGTCAGGACGATCGGGCGGTCCGGGCTGACCGCGCGGTCCACCCGGCCGTGGTACTGGCCCTCGGTGGCGGCGATGTCCAGGCCGAAGCGGCGCAGCGCGATCATGTGCGGCTCGACCGTGCGCGTGCCGAGGTCGCAGCCGCCGGCGTACGGCAGCTTGAAGTGGTCCATGCGGTGCAGCAGCGGGCCGAGGAACATGATGATTGAGCGGGTGCGGCGGGCCGCGTCCGCGTCGATCGCCGCGAGGTTCAGCTCGGCCGACGGCACGATCTCCAGGTCGACGCCGTCGTTGATCCACCGGGTGCGCACGCCGATGGAGCTCAGCACCTCGAGGAGCCGGTACACCTCCTCGATGCGGGCGACGCGGCGCAGCACCGTGCGCCCCTCGTTGAGCAGTGAGGCGCACAGCAGCGCCACGCACGCGTTCTTGCTCGTCTTCACGTCGATGGCACCGGACAGCCGGCGCCCGCCGACCACCCGCAGGTGCATCGGACCGGCGTAGCCGAGCGACACGATCTCGCTGTCGAGGGCCTCCCCGATGCGCGCGATCATCTCAAGGCTGATGTTCTGGTTGCCGCGCTCGATCCGGTTGACGGCGCTCTGGCTGGTGCCGAGCGCCTCGGCCAGCTGCGACTGCGTCCAGCCACGGTGCTGCCGGGCGTCACGGATGAGCTTGCCGATGCGTACGAGGTAGTCGTCTGCCATGAGGCTGAGGTTATCTCAGATATGAGATGACACTCGATCGGGGGGTCCGAACGGGTGACACGACGTCAGTCCCGTCCGGGATCCTCAGTGTCGGCTCGCCCTCGTGGTGCGCCGCCATCCGAAAGGTCCGGGCAGATCCATCGATGTCGTACGACGTCCTGTGCTGCTGCGGGTGTGGCGCGGGCCGTTCTTTCCGCCGCCGGTGGTGATGGACCAGGAGCGCTTGTTGATGTTCAGTCGCACCCCCGGAAGGATCCGGAAACTCTTGCGGAACGTGAGCGGCATGCCTGTCTCCTCCTCCGTTGTGCATGGATACGCGGTTCGGATACCTGGTTCGGATACCCGGGAAAAGGGCGCGCATGACCGCATGAGGGGCGCCGGGGCATGACCATCGGGCGCTCGTGTACTAGAGTTATCTCGACATCGAGATATCTGCCGAGAGAGCACCGCAGCCGCACGCCGCCATCGAATCCGGCGGTAAGGGTGACCTAACTTAGCCTTACCTTAGCGGATCGGCCAAGATGCCGTGGCGGCAGGATCGTGGTGGTACGCGCACATCAATGAAGGAGACTGTCGTGTCGGCGAACAGCTTCGACGCCCGCAGCACGCTGCAGGTGGGCGACGAGTCGTACGAGATCTTCCGGCTGGACAAGGTGGAGGGCTCGGCCCGCCTTCCCTACAGCCTCAAGGTCCTGCTGGAGAACCTGCTCCGCACCGAGGACGGCGCGAACATCACCGCCGACCACATCCGTGCCCTCGGTGGATGGGACTCGCAGGCCCAGCCCAGCCAGGAGATCCAGTTCACGCCGGCCCGCGTGATCATGCAGGACTTCACCGGCGTTCCCTGTGTCGTGGACCTCGCGACCATGCGTGAGGCCGTCAAGGAGCTGGGCGGCGACCCGGCGAAGATCAACCCCCTCGCCCCGGCCGAGCTGGTCATCGACCACTCCGTCATCGCCGACAAGTTCGGCACCAACGACGCCTTCAAGCAGAACGTCGACCTGGAGTACGGCCGCAACAAGGAGCGCTACCAGTTCCTGCGCTGGGGCCAGACCGCCTTCGACGAGTTCAAGGTCGTCCCGCCCGGCACCGGCATCGTCCACCAGGTGAACATCGAGCACCTGGCCCGTGTCGTCATGGTCCGCGAGGGCAAGGCCTACCCGGACACCCTGGTCGGCACCGACTCGCACACCACCATGGTCAACGGCCTCGGCGTGCTCGGCTGGGGCGTCGGCGGCATCGAGGCCGAGGCCGCCATGCTCGGCCAGCCGGTCTCCATGCTCATCCCGCGCGTCGTCGGCTTCAAGCTCACCGGCGAGCTCCAGGCGGGCACCACCGCCACGGACCTCGTGCTGACCATCACCGAGATGCTGCGCAAGCACGGCGTCGTCGGCAAGTTCGTCGAGTTCTACGGCGAGGGCGTCGCCGCCACCTCGCTGGCCAACCGCGCCACCATCGGCAACATGTCGCCGGAGTTCGGCTCCACCGCCGCGATCTTCCCGATCGACGACGAGACCATCAACTACATGCGGCTCACCGGCCGCAGCGAGCAGCAGCTCGCGCTGGTCGAGGCGTACGCCAAGGAGCAGGGCCTCTGGCTCGACCCGGCCGCCGAGCCCGACTTCTCCGAGAAGCTCGAACTCGACCTGTCGACCGTCGTGCCGTCCATCGCCGGCCCGAAGCGCCCGCAGGACCGCATCGTCCTCGCCAACGCCGCCGAGCAGTTCGCGCAGGACGTGCGCAACTACGTCAACGACGAGTACGAGGCCAGCAAGGAGTCCTTCCCGGGTTCCGACGCGCCCTCGACGATCCCGAACGGCACCCCGTCCAACCCGGTCACCGTGACCGCCCCCGACGGCTCGTCGTACGAGATCGACCACGGTGCGGTGACGGTCGCGGCCATCACCTCCTGCACCAACACCTCCAACCCGTACGTCATGGTCGCCGCCGCGCTGGTGGCCAAGAAGGCGGTGGAGAAGGGCCTGACCCGCAAGCCGTGGGTCAAGACCACCCTCGCCCCGGGCTCCAAGGTCGTCACCGACTACTTCGAGAAGGCGGGCCTGACCCCGTACCTCGACAAGGTCGGCTTCAACCTCGTCGGCTACGGCTGCACCACCTGCATCGGCAACTCCGGCCCGCTGCCGGAGGAGGTCTCCAAGGCCGTCAACGACCACGACCTCGCGGTCACCTCGGTCCTGTCCGGCAACCGGAACTTCGAGGGCCGGATCAACCCCGACGTCAAGATGAACTACCTGGCGTCCCCGCCGCTGGTCGTGGCCTACGCCCTCGCCGGTTCCATGAAGGTCGACATCACCCGGGACGCCCTGGGCACCGACCAGGACGGCAACCCGGTCTTCCTGAAGGACATCTGGCCCTCCGAGGCCGAGGTGAACGACGTCGTCGCCAACGCCATCGGCGAGGACATGTTCGCCAAGTCCTACAGCGACGTCTTCGCGGGCGACGCCCAGTGGCAGGCGCTGCCCATCCCGACCGGCAACACCTTCGAGTGGGACACCGAGTCGACCTACGTGCGCAAGCCCCCGTACTTCGAGGGCATGGCCCACGAGCCGGCCCCGGTCGAGAACATCTCCGGCGCCCGGGTGCTGGCCAAGCTGGGCGACTCGGTCACCACCGACCACATCTCCCCGGCCGGCGCCATCAAGGCCGACACCCCGGCGGGCAAGTACCTCACCGAGCACGGTGTCGAGCGTCGTGACTTCAACTCCTACGGCTCCCGCCGAGGCAACCACGAGGTCATGATCCGCGGTACGTTCGCCAACATCCGCCTGCGCAACCAGATCGCGCCGGGCACCGAGGGCGGCTACACCCGCGACTTCACCCAGGCGGACGCGCCGGTGTCGTTCATCTACGACGCCTCGCAGAACTACCAGGCCGCCGGCATCCCGCTGGTCGTCCTGGCCGGCAAGGAGTACGGCTCCGGCTCGTCCCGCGACTGGGCCGCCAAGGGCACCGCGCTCCTGGGCGTCAAGGCCGTCATCGCCGAGTCCTACGAGCGCATCCACCGCTCCAACCTCATCGGCATGGGCGTCCTGCCGCTGCAGTTCCCGGAGGGCCAGACCGCCGCGTCCCTCGGCCTCACCGGTGAGGAGACCTTCGACTTCACCGGCGTCGAGGAGCTCAACAACGGCACCACCCCGCGCACGGTGAAGGTCACCACCGACACCGGCGTCGAGTTCGACGCGGTCGTCCGCATCGACACCCCCGGCGAGGCGGACTACTACCGCAACGGCGGCATCATGCAGTACGTGCTGCGCAGCCTGATCCGCAAGTAAGCGGACCCGGCGGCAGTTCGAGGGCCGCGTTCCCGGGTGACCGGGGGCGCGGCCCGCGCCGTTCGCGGACCGCCCCGGCGAGCGGCGGCCGGGTCACCCGCCGCGGTACTTCGCCGCGGCGGCCTGGGCGAGGTCCTGCGCCTTGTCGAGGGCCGCGTCCACGGACTGCCGGCCGGCGATGGCCGCGGCGATCTGCTCGGACACCGCCGTCCCCAGCACGGCGAACTCGGGGATGCCGAGGAAGCCGATGCCGGTGTAGGGGCGGGGGCCGACGCCCGGGTCCTTCGGGTCGGCGGAGTCCGTCGCCGCCGTGTACTCTTGCCGGTACCAGGCACCGGCCGCCTGCTGGTACTCGGGCTTGTCGTAGAGCGACTCGCGGTTCCCGGCGGGCGCCGAGGTCCAGCCCATCTCCTGGCCGACCAGTTCCTGGAACTGCTTGGAGGAGGCCCAGAAGATGAACTCCCAGGCGGCGTCCTTGTGCTCGGACGCCTGCTGGATGCCCCAGGCCCAGGTCCACAGCCAGCCGGCCTTGTCGGTCTTCTCGTGCGGGGCCGGGACGTACCCCACCTTGCCCTTGACCGGGGAACTGTCGGCCTCGATCGACGAGGCCAGCGACGTGGCGTCGTACATCATGGCGCACTTGCCCTCGACGAAGCTGTCCAGGATCTCCAGCACGCCCATCCGCTCGGGATCGGGCTGGCCGTGGGAGCGGAGCAGGTCGACGTAGAACCCGACGGCCTCCTTGAACTCCGGTGAGGTCAGCCGGGCGTTCCAGTCCATGTCGTACCAGGCGCCGCCGAAGGTGTTGACGACCGTGTTGATCGGGGCGAGGTTCTGGCCCCAGCCGGGCAGGCCGCGCAGGCAGATGCCGCTCGCGCCGTCGGTTCCGTCGACCCGGGCGGCGAGGTCGGCGACCTGCTTCCAGGTCGGGTTCGCCGGCATGGTCAGCCCGTCCTTGCGGAACAGGTCCTTGCGGTACATCAGGAAGGAGCCCTCGCCGTAGAACGGCTCGGCGTAGAGCTTGCCGTCCTCTCCGGTCAGCGAGGACGTCAGGTTCGGGAAGACGTCGTCCTGGTCGAAGTCCTTGTCGGCCTTCACATAGGCGTCCAGCGGGGCGAGCCAGCCGTTGTCCGCGTAGATCGGCACCTCGTACGCGCTGACGCTCGCCACGTCGTAGGTGCCGGCCTGGGTCGCGAACTCGCGGTTCATCTTCTCCCGCGCCTCGTTCTCCGGCAGCAGCGTGTAGTCGACGGTGATGCCGGTCTCCGCCGTGAAATGCCTCTTGGTGAGCTTCTTCAGGGTCTGGATCTGCGGCACGTCCGTCGCGAGGACGCTGAGCTCCGCCTGCTCCTCGCCGCCGGGCAGATCGGTGTCCCCGCACCCGGCGAGGACCAGACCGGTGGCGACCGTGAGGGCCACGGCCGCCTGGGTGAGGCGGCTGCGTTTCATGACATCCCGGCCCCTACCCACCTTTGCCTTTTATTAGGCATTCCGTGAGAAACAGAATAATCAGAGCATTTCCGGCACGCCGCGGTTCATGGCCGGCCGCGTCGGGCCTGGTCGCGTCTGGACAGCGCGTCGGCCGCCACGGCGGCCAGCAGCACCCCGCCGGTGATCATGAACTGCACGGCGTCCTGGACCCCCAGCAGCCCCATCCCCGAGGCGATCGACTGGATCACCACCACACCCAGCAGCACCGACCAGGGTGAGCCCCGCCCGCCGAACAGACTGGTCCCGCCGATGACGGCCGCCGCGATGGCGTTGATCAGCAGCATTCCGGAACCGGCCGCACGGGCCGTCGTGGGGCTCGCCGAGGTGAGTCCCGACGCCACGAACAGCCCGCCGAACGCGGCCAGCGTCCCCGACACCATGAACATCGCGACCCGCACCCGCTCCACCCCGATACCCGCCCGTCGCGCCGCCTCGACCCCGCCGCCGAGCGCGTACACTCGCCGCCCGTAGCGGGTGCGGCGCAACAGGTAGTCCGAGACGACCAGGACCACCAGGAAGATCAGCAGCGCCAGCGGCAGCCCCTGGAACCGGTTGAGGGTGTGGGCACCGGCGAAGGCGACGACTGCGAGGAGTCCGGTGCGCAGCCCGATGTCGCCCTCCGTCCGGTAGGGCATTCCGGCCGCCCGGTGGCGGCTCCGCCGGCGGTGGGCGGCCAGGAAGTACCCGGCCGTGCCGAGCGCGGCGACCACGTACGCCACCAGGTCGTCGCCGAAGTGCCGGCTGGTCAGGGAGGCGACCAGGCCCTCCTCGTCGATGTTGATCGTGCCGCTGGCCCCCAGCAGGTAGAGCGTCAGGCCGTTCCAGATCAGCAGCCCGGCCAGCGTCACCACGAACGCGGGCACGCCCAGCCAGGCGTGGAAGAACCCGTGGAAGGCGCCCACGGCCGTCCCCGCGGCCACCGCCACGATCACCGCCAGCCACTCCGGCACCCCGTGGTTCACGTTCAGCACGGCGAACGCCGCACCCGCCAGGCCGCTGACCGAGCCGACCGACAGATCGATCTCCCGGATCAGCAGCACGAACACGATCCCGACGGCGACCAGCCCGGTGCCGACGATGTCCACGCTGAGGTTGGACAGGTTGCGCGGCGAGAGGAACTTGTCGTCCAGCCCCTGGAAGACGATCCAGATCACGAGCAGCCCGGCGAGAACCAGCAGCGGCCCCCGCTCTCCGCCCCGCACGCTGCCACGCACCTCCAGCGCGTACTGGCGCACACTGTCCCGCCAGCCGCGGGCGGCGCCCTGTTCCCGATCGGTGGTGACCGGCCCGGCGCTGCCCGGTCCCGCCGGTCCGCCGTCCCGGTGCGGCCCGCCGCGGCTCACGGCCACGCCTCCTCGTCGCCCTTCGACCGATGGGCCACGGCGTTGTCCGCCGCCCCCGTGACGGAGGAGATGATCTGCTCCTGGGTCACGGTGCTCACGTCGAACAGACCGTTGTTGCGGCCCAGACGCAGCACGGCGACCCGGTCCGCGACGGCCTTGATGTCGCCCATGTTGTGACTGATGAGGATGATCGCCATACCGCGGTCGCGGACCTCCTCGATCAGGTCGAGCAGATGACTGGTCTGCTCCACACCGAGGGCGGCGGTGGGCTCGTCGAGCAGCAGCACCTTGGGGGTGCCCATCAGCGAGCGGGAGATCGCGACGGCCTGCCGCTGCCCGGCCGACAGCGCGGCGACCGGCACCCGCACGTCGGGGATGCGGATCGACAGCGCGCGCATCAGGTCACGGGCACGGCGCTCCATCTCCACCTCGTCGAGGACGCCCACCCGGTCGATCTCACGGCCGAGGAAGAGATTGCCGACGACGTCCAGGTTGTCGCACATGGCGAGGTCCTGGTAGACGGTCGCGATGCCCAGGGCGTGGGCGTCGTGCGGGCGTTTGATCTGCACGAGGCGCCCCTCCCACTCGATGACGCCCCGGTCGGCGGGGCTGACCCCGGAGATCACCTTGACCAGCGTGGACTTGCCCGCTCCGTTGTCGCCCGCCAGGGCCACGACCTCACCGGCCCGGACCTGCAGGTCGACGTCCACCAGCGCCTGGACGCCGCCGAACCGCTTGGTGATGCCACGCAACGCCAGTACGGGGGGATATGCCACGGAGACCACCTCGCTCACCGGGTGAGCCCGGCGCGGACACAGGCCGAGCGGAACTTCGAGGTGCAGATCTGGTCGAGCGTGTAGACACCGTCGCGGATCAGCGTCCGGCCGATCGTCTCGCGCGTCACGGCGGTGGGCGTGAGCAGGATCGCCGGGACGTCCTGGGTCGTGGGACTGTCCACCTTCGTCGTGACCAGGGCGTCGATGTCGTTGCCGCGGGCCAGGGCCACGGCCATCGCGGCGGCCGCCTCGGTCTCCAGCCGGAACGGCTTGTAGACGGTCATGTACTGCTCGCCCTCGACGATGCGCTGCACGGCGTCGAGGTCGGCGTCCTGCCCGGTGACCGGGGGCAGCGGCGAGACACGGGCGCTCTTGAGAGCCGAGATGACACCGGCCGCGATGGAGTCGTTGGCCGCGAGCACCCCGTCGATCGCGTTCGGGCCGAGGTCACTGATTGCGGCGGACATGTGGTCGTGCGCGTTCTCCGTACGCCACCCCAGGGTGTCGTACGACTTCAGGATCCGCACCTCGTCCCGGAGGACGGCCCGCGCCCCGCCCTCGTACCAGGCGGCGTTGGGGCTGGAGGGGTCGCCGTTCACCATGACGACACCGCCACCGTCGGCCCTGGCGTCCATGCCGTTCAGGAGCTCCTGGCCCTGGAGCCTGCCGACCTCGGCGCCGTCGAAACTGACGAAACCCGAGATCGGGCCTTCGGCGAGGCGGTCGTAGGCGACGACCGGGATGCCCTCGCGCTGCGCCGCGTGCACCGAGGAGCGCAGGGCCCTGGGGTCGACGACGTCCAGGAGCAGGGCCGAGACGCCCCGGGTGATCATGGAGGTCATCTGCTGCCGCTGGCTCGCCGCGTCGTTCTCGGCGTTGGCGTACACGACCCTGCATCCGGAGCACAGCTCCTTGACCCGCTTCTCGATCAGGGGCCGGTCCGACTTCTCCCAGCGGGGCACGGCCCGGCTGGGCAGCAGCAGCCCGATGGTCAGCTCGCCCTCGCCCTCCCCGCCGCCGTCCGTACACCCGGCGAGGGACACGGCCAGCAGGACCGCCATCAGCCCGGCGGCACCGCGCAGACCGAGGCCACGCATCAGGGGCCTCCCTCGTGGGTTCCGGGGTCGCGCACGACCTGGTCGCCGGTCGGGCGCGCGGCCACATCGCCGGCACGGTCCGTGGCGTGGTCGCCGTTGCGGTCCGTGGCCTGGTCGCCGGCGGGGTGCGTGGCCTGGTCGCCGGTACGGTTCGTGGCCTGTTCGTCGTCGCGGTCCGCGGCCGGGGCACCGGCAGGGCGCGTGGCCTGCTCGTCGTTGCGGCGCGGCCCCTGGTTGCGGGCCCTGCGGCGGTCCCGGTTGCGGCCCAGGCCCCAGGTCCGGTCGCGGCCCAGGCCCCAGACGCGGCCCGGCCTGCGCTCCTCCTCCGGCTCGGTCTCCGGCTCCTCGTCCGGCTCCTGACCGGGCTCCGTCTCCCGGCGGGTGACGACGATCTCGCTCCACACCTGCTTGCCGCCGCCCACCGGCACCGAACCCCAGGCCGCCGACATGGCCTCGACCAGGAAGAGCCCACGCCCGCCCGTCGACTCCCAGTCCACGACCACGGGCTTGGCCGGTGCCCGCGGTGAGGAGTCGCTCACGGTCACCCGCAGCCGGTCCGCCGCCAGGGTCAGTTCCACCCGCACCGCGCCCTGCGTGTGCACCAGCGCGTTGGTGACCAGCTCCGACACCACCAGCAGGACGGTGTCGGCCTCGGCCGCGATGCCCCACGAACGCAGCGTGCGCGCGCTGAACCGGCGGGCGTGCATCACCGCGTCCGGCAGCCGCCACACCACCCAGCCCGCCCGCACCGGCCGTACCCGCATCCCGTCGTAGCGCAGCAGCAGCACCGCCACGTCGTCCTCACGCCGCCCGGCCTCGCCGAGCAGCTCGTCGGCCATCCGTCCCGGGTCGGCGGGATCGGCCGCGGCGAGCGCCTGGCGCACGAGCCGCATCCCCTCGTCCACCTGCAGGTCCGCCGATTCGACCAGTCCGTCCGTCACCAGCGCGAGTACCGAGCCCGGGGCCAGCGCGAGCGCCGTCAACGGGAAATCCGCGTCCTCGAGGACGCCCAGCGGGAGCCCGCCCTCGACCGCGATCTCCGCGGTCTGGCCGTCGGGATGCCGCGCCAGCGGTGCAAGATGCCCCGCCCTCACGAACAGCGCGTTGCCCTCCTCCATGTCCAGCTCGACGTAGCAGCAGGTGGCGAACAGGTCGGTCTCCATACCGACGAGCAGCCGGTTGGCGTGCGCGACGACCACATCCGGCGGATGTCCCTCCACGGCGTAGGCGCGAACCGCCGTACGCATCTGGCCCATGATCGTCGCGGCCCCGGCGCTGTGGCCCTGCACATCCCCGATGACCAGGGCCACCTTGCTCTCCGACAGCGCGATCACGTCGTACCAGTCGCCGCCCACCTGGAGCCCGCGCCGGGCGGGCAGATAGCGGGCCACGGCCGTGCCCCCGGGCAGCTTGGGGAGCCGGCGCGGCAGCAGGCTGCGCTGGAGCATCGTCGCGAGTTCCTGCTCGGCGTCGTAGGCGTGCGCGCGCTTGAGGGCCTGCCCGACCAGGCCGGCGGTCGCGGTCAGCAGGGCCCGCTCCTCGGGCGCGAACTCGTGCCGGGTGTCCCAGCCGACCAGGCACACCCCGGCCACCCCGCTCCTGGCAGGCAGCGGCAGCACCGCGAGCCCGCCGGGGCCGATCCCCGCGAGCCCCGGTTCCAGGACGGAACCCGCCGGCCACAGGCTCATCCGCCCGTCCCGCAGTGCCGCCTGGAGCGTGGGCAGGGCGGAGACCGGCGCGTCGGGCCACTCCGAGCGCCACTCACGGCGCCACAGCTCCGGCCAGGCACCGGCGCCCGGCGGATCGAGCACGGTGACCGCCAGCCGGTCCTCCAGCAGCTCGGCCAGCGCCACCCGGTCGGCACCCAGCGGCTCGCGCAACGCGGCGACGACGACCCGGCTGACGTCCCGGACGGTCGTGGCGTCGTCGAGCGCGGCCGTCAGCCACTGGATCCGGGCGACGTCGCTGGCGCTGCGGCGCAGCACGGGCGCCGCGCTCACCACGCCCAGTACCCGCTCGGGAGCGCCGTCGGGCCCTTTCAGCACGCGGCAGTTCAGCCGCAGCCAGCACAGTTCACCGGTGGGCCTGCGGATACGGAACTCCAGCTCACGGCGGCCCGGGGCCTGCGCGGACGGCTCGATGACCGACATGAGCGCGGGGACGTCCTCCGGCACGCTGACCGAGAGCAGGGTGTCCGTCTTGCCGTCGAAACCGCCCTCGGGGATGCCGACGAGTTCGAGCAACGCCGGGTCCGTCTCGACCAGCCCGGTCCCGGGCGACAGGGCGAAGGAGCCGACTCCCATGGCGCGCAGGGCCGAATCCAGCAGCGGCGAGGGCGCCGACCGGTCGGCCTCGCCCCGCAGCCGCTCGGCGACGGCCTCGGCGTACCGCTCCAGGAACTCCCGCTGCTCGGTCCCGAACCCCTCGCCGGCCTCTCCCACCACGACGAGACACCCCAGCCAGCCGCCCGCGGCTCCCAGCGGCAGGGCCCCGAGCGGGGCGGAGGCGGCCACGCCGTCCTCCCCTCGGGCGAGTACCACGCCCGCGAGCCACACGGGCCGCCCCCGCAGATAGGCCTCGGCGACGGCCGGGCCGCCGCCTCCCGCGTCCGGGCCGGAAGGGGTAGCGCCGGGACCGGCACCGGGGGAAGGGACGGGGGGAGGGGCGCCGGGGGTGTCGACGTCCGGCGTCGGCCCGGGGGAACCGCTCGATCCCGCGCCGGGAGTTCCGCCCGGAACCGGGACTGCCACCCGCCCCGGCAACCGGTGCCGCTGCTCGGTCCCGGCCCCGGCCCCGGCCGTCTCCACCAGCCGCAGCTCGGCCCCGTCCTCGCCCCGTACGTACACCGCCGCGAGCGTCACTCCCGCGAACGCCAGGAGCCGGGCTCGCGCGGCCGGTTCCGGAGCGGGGCGAGGCGGACCGGTGCCCCCGTCCCCCGGCGCCCGAAGACCGGGGATCGCGGCCCGGGCATCGCCGTAGTGGGGCATGTCCGCATCCACCTCCCGTCCTTGCCGCAGCCACCGGCAGGTGAGAGTCCCCGGAACTCAGGCGACGACGACGCGGGCACGGGACCGGCGGCGCGGGGTCGCGCCTCCCATGGCGGATCCACGCCGCACACGAGCGGCAGGGCACCCACACAACAGAATCGCACACCTGGATAACACCGACATATGGGGCGATGGGCCCGGTTGGGTCGGCACCTCTCGCGGGGCCCGATCACCCCCCAGGCATCCCGGTACGCCGCCCGGCTGGTGTCGCGCGGCAGGGCCCACCCGGAGAAGCGAGATCACCGCGGAGCCGCTCCGGCAATCACGACCCCGACCACCCGATCAGACCGCCATCGCCGCAGGTCAAGCGAGCCTCACGGTCACTCTCCCCAGCACCGGTCCCGGCCATCCGAGGGCCCGGCCTGCTCCCGAAACCATCACCGCCGACCGGCGAAGCCGCGCAGTTCGCCGACCCCCATCAGGCGGGCCAGGGCGAGGTAGCCCGCCGCCATCACGAGCGTCCCCGCAGCGAGGCCCAAGGCGGTGGGCCAGGTGCCGGTGCCCAGCGACGCGGCGCAGCCCCGGGCGGCTCCCCAGCCCAGTCCCGCGGCCAGGGCGGCAGCGCCCACCAGTTTCGTGTACGTGCGGCGCAACTCCCCTTCATCGAGCCGGCCGCCGAGCCTGCCGCGCAACCGCCATGCCGTGACGACCAGCCCGGCCAGGTACGACACGGTGTAGGCACCGGCCATACCGGTCACCGCCCAGCGCGCGGGCAGCAACAGGTGGCAGAGGGTGACCAGCGCGATGTTCACCGCGGCGATCCACGTCGCCATGAAGAACGGGGTGCGGGTGTCCTCGAAGGCGTAGAAGGCCCGCAGGAGGAGGTACTGCGCCGAGAACGGGATCAGTCCGAGCCCGAACGCCTGGAGCATCTGCCCGAGCGGCTGGGCGGATGCCGCGTCGGCCGCCCCGTGGGCGAACAGCAGCGAAGAGATCTGGGGGCCCAGCGCCAGGAAGAGGAACCCGGCCGGCACGATGACGACCCCGCTGACACGCAGCGCCCGCGAGAGATCGGCACGCAGCTCGGCGACCCGGCCCTCCGCGGCGGCCCGGCTCATCCGCGGCAGCAGCGCGGTCACCAGGGAGACGGTCACGATCGACTGCGGCAGCATCCAGATGGTCTGCGCGTACATGTAGGCCGAGTAGCCGGCACCGGCATCCGGCAGCGCCTGGTCCGCCGCGTTGGCGAAGTTCGTCACCACGGTCAGCGCGACCTGGTTGACCAGCACGAACAGCAACGTCCACTTGGCGGCGTGGACGCTCCTGCCCAGGCCGGTGCCCCGCCAGTCGAAGCGTGGCCGGAACCGGAAGCCCGCGGAGCGCAGGAAGGGGATCAGCGCGAGGGCCTGGAGAGCGATACCGGCCGTCGTACCCAGCCCCAGCAGCCGCACCTGCGTCGCGGTGATGTCCTCCACCCGGTCCGGGACCGTCATCAGCCCCAGGTACGCGGCGAACATGCCGATCAGCACGACGTTGTTCAGCACCGGCGTCCACATCATCGCGCCGAACTTCTCCCGGGCGTTCAGCACTTGTCCCAGAATGCCGAACAGGCCGTAGAAGAAGATCTGCGGCAGCAGGAACCGGGCGAAGACCACGGTCAGTTCGAACGCCTCGTGGCTGTCCGCGGTGTCGCGCATGTACAGGCCCACGATCTGCGGCGCGGCCCACACGGCCAGCGCCGTCCCGGCGGCCAGGACGCACAGGACGAGCGTCACCAGCCGCTGCTCATAGGCCCTGCCACCGTCGGCCTCGGTGGCCCGCGCCCGGACCAGCTGCGGCACCAGCACGGCGTTGAGCGCACCGCCGATCACGAGGGTGTACAGGCTCGTCGGCACGGTGTTCGCCGTGTTGTACGTGCTCGCCAGCAGCCCCGTGCCCAGCGCCGCCCCTTGGAGCACCTGCCGGATCAGCCCCGTCGCCCGGGACACCATCGTGCCCAGTGCCATCCACAGGGACGAGCGGGCCGGTCCGCCCCGTTCCCCCTTGCCGCTCCGCACCGGCCGTCGTTCTCCGGCCTGTTCGCTCGTGGCCGCCGACTGGGTCGCGGCCTTCGCCCCCTCCACCATGGCGCCAACCTACGCGGCGGGGAATCCGGGGAGGGAACCGGCCGGCGCCCTCCGCCCGGCGGCTGTCGTGCCGACGGGCCCGGTCACCGTCGCCCCGGTCACCGGGCCCGTCTCGTCCGGTGGTTCAGCCCACCCGGCAGGGCAGACTGCTCGTACTGTCACCCCCCGCCCCGGAGACGACATATCCGAACGTCG
Organism: Streptomyces sp. NPDC002130; assembly: GCF_040296465.1. Classification (NCBI taxonomy): domain Bacteria; kingdom Bacillati; phylum Actinomycetota; class Actinomycetes; order Kitasatosporales; family Streptomycetaceae; genus Streptomyces; species Streptomyces sp. NPDC002130. Next base: position 6,971 of record NZ_JBEOXI010000064.1, on the reverse strand, counting down.
TGCTCTTGCCTGGTGCGAGGGAGCCGTTCCAGTCGGCGTTGTGGACCATCACCGCCCGGCCGTTGTAGGTGGCGCTGCCGCTCCACAGGCTTTCGACCTTCTGGCCCGTCGGGAGGGTCCAGTCGACCATCCAGCCGAGCATCGGGACCGTGCCGGTGTTGGTGACGGTCACCTCGGACTGGTAGCCGCCGTTCCAGGTGCCGGTTGTCTTCCGGGTGGCTGTGCAGGTGCCGGGCACCGGCTCGGTCGGGTTGCCCGGCTCCTTGATGCCGGTCACCTCGCCGTTGCCGCCGTCGAAGACGACGTCTGAGCAGGAGTAGAAGGTCTCCTGGCTGTCGGAGCGCTGCCAGACCATGTAGATGATGTGGCGGCCCGACTTGTTGTCGGGGAGCTTGCCGGTCCAGGAGTAGTTGGCCTCGACCGTGCCCGGGGAGCCGTTCAGCGGCGGGTGGTCGACGCTCAGGAACGGCCGGTCCTCCATGTCGTTCCAGGTGAGCGTCCTGGTCGGGTCGAAGCCGTCCTTGGTGATGTAGACGTGGAACCAACCCGGGTGCGCCGCCCAGGCGTTGTACGAGAAGTCGACCGTCGCGCCCGAGGTGAGATGGGTGAGCGGCCAGTCCTTGCTGGGCGTGTTGAACCCGGTGAAGTTGGTGTTGCCGCCGCTGCACAGCTCGCCGTCCGGTACGAAGCCCTTGGTGCGTCCGGCACCGTCCGAGCGGAGCACCGAGAACCAGTTGTAGAACGGCGTGGTGCCGCTGACCTGCTGCGCGCCTCGGCAGGCGGGATTGACCGGCTTGATCTCGCCGGTGTCCGTCAGACCGTCCTGCCAGCACAGGAAGGTACGGCTGCCGGGCTTCATGGGGGTGCCGTGCGCCTCCGCCTCGCCACCGGACGTCATGACCAGGCCGATGGCCGGGACGGTGACGAGGAGGGAGAGCAGCACGAGGAAGAGGGCTCTGGCCCGGGAGGGGAGCGCTGGTCGGGGCATCGTGGATCCTCCCGGCTCACTTGTCGGGATCATGACAGCACCATCCGTTCGTGGGGGTACGGGCCTGCGGATGTGTGTGTGCGGAAGCGCGGGATGGGAGCGACTCGAGGGGCGGGTTCCGGTCCACCGATATGGGAGCGCTCCCATCCCGCCTGTTGCGGAAGTTAGCGCCCTGCGGCACAGATGTAAACGGCTCGGAGGCAAGGGCCTGGACCGGGGGCCCTGCTGATGCGCGGAACGCCTCCACCGGAGAGCGGGAGGAGTGGCGGACGGCCGTCGGCTGCGATGGCCCAGCAGGCCTGCGCACAAAGGAAGTTGACTTTACTTTACCTTTGCGGTTGGCTGCGGGACTCGACCTTCATGATCCGGGGGGATCCCTTTGAAGCGCACAATTCGCGCAGCCGTCTGTTCCGTCGCCGTCACCGGTCTCGCGCTCGGCCTCACCGCCTGCTCCGAGGCGGTCGACCAGGTCGACAAGGCGGTGGACGAGACGTACGAGGTCACCTACGAGGTGACGGGGAAGAACATCGACTCGATCGAATTCCACGGCGGCGGGGGCAAAGCCATGGAGCCGAAGATCGAGTCGGTGTCGAAGCCAGAGCTGCCCTGGAAGAAGACGGTCACGCTGCGCGGCATCATGCCCGCGGCGGTCATGCCGGTCGCCGCGGACCCCGAGGGCTCCCAGATCACCTGCAAGATCATCCACAAGGGCAAGGTGATCGAGGAGCAGAGTGCCGAGGGTCTGGTGAGCGCCGGCGGCTGCACCGCGGAGTCCCCGGTCGGGGGGTGACCCGGGTAGCGGACGGCAGGATGGCGCAGCCTCCGGGCTGCGTCATCGGCGGGCCGACCTCGCGTCGCCCCACTGTCGGTCCAGCATCCCTCGCAGCCAATCCAGTTGGCGCCGCACCTGCACCGCGTCGCCGCCCTCGTGTCCGTTGAACGGATAGGCGTGGATCTCCCTGCGCGGGTCCGTGCCGGTCAGTTCCGCGTAGCGGTTGAAGGCGGCGTACGCCCCGCTCGGCGGGCACACCGTGTCCCGCAGGCCCACCCCGAAGTGGGCCGGGGCCTGCGCGCGGCGGGCGAAGGAGACGCCCTCGACATAAGAGAGGGTGCGAAAAGCGGCACGCTCGGCGCCCCGGTGGACGGAGAGGTAGGCGGCGATCTCGCCGTAGGGCCCGGCGTCCGTGAGGTCCAGGGCGCGCCGGATCCCGCACAGCAGCGGCGCCGTGGTCAGCAGAGCCGCCAGGCCGGGCACGAGCCCCGCGACCGCCAGGGCCAGTCCGCCCCCCTGGCTGTTGCCCACGGCGGCGATCCGCCCGGGATCGACACCCGGCAGCTCCCGTACGGCCGCGACGGCACGCACCGCGTCCGTGATCAGGCGCCGGTAGTGGTAGTCCTCGGCGGCGAGCAGCCCGCGCACCGCCGGCCCGGGCCCGCCCGGCGCGACGGCGTGCGGATCGGGTGTGTCGCCGCCGCACCCGTACTGGTCGCCCTGGCCGCGGTTGTCCATGAGCAGATGCGCGTACCCGGCGTTGACCCACGTCAGACGCTCGTGCGGAAGGCCCCGGCCGCGCCCGTAGCCGGCGAACTCGACCACGGCGGGCAGCGGTTCACCCACCCCGGCCGGCCGGCTGAACCACGCCCGCACCGGGTCGCCCGAGAAACCCCGGAACGTCACGTCCCAGGTCTGCGTCAGCCGAAGACCCGTCTCCACCCGCCGGACCGACACCACAGGGTCAGCCGCCCCGGCCGCCTCCAGGGTGTCCTGCCAGAACGCGTCGAAGTCGGCGGGCTCCTCGATGTCCGGGCGGTGGCGCTCCAGTTCGGTCGGCGACAGGTCGAACGCGGGCACGGCGACACCTCGCAGGAGTCGGTGGTCATCCAGAAACTTGCGGCCGGGCAGGGGAGTTGACTCCAGGGTCCTACCCAGCGCCGAAGGGATTCCAACGCGCCACATGCGTCCCGTCCGAGTGCCGCAGCACCCATTGACAGCGCTTTCTGAGCCCCCTAAGTTGCCGCAAGTTACCGGCAAGAGCTCGAAAGTTTCGGTTCCGCGTCCCATGTCCACGGGAGGCCCGAGCAATGAGCACGTCCACCACACCGGCCCCGCCGGGCACCCAGGACCAGCCGCCGGCCCGGGCCGCTCCCCGGCGCGGCAAGCGGGCGCGCGACCGGACCGGATGGCGGCGGGCACTGCGCCGCGACTGGCAGCTGTACTCGCTGGCGATCCTGCCGCTGCTGTTCTTCCTGGTCTTCCGCTACCTGCCGATGATCGGCAACGTGATCGCCTTCCGGCGCTTCGAGCCCGGCGGTTCGATCTTCGGTGAGGAATGGGTGGGCCTGCGCTATGTGCGGATGTTCCTCGGCGACCCCACCTTCTGGCAGGTGTTCCGCAACACCCTGTGGCTGGGCGGGCTCACGCTCGTCTTCTGCTTCCCGATCCCGATCGTGCTCGCGCTGCTGCTGAACGAGGTGCACCGGCGTTCCCTGAAGCGGTTCGTGCAGTCGGTGTCGTACCTCCCGCACTTCCTGTCGATCGTGATCGTCGCGGGCATCACGATGCAGATGCTGGCGAGCGACGGCCCGGTCAACCACGTCCTCGGCCTGCTCGGTCACGACCCGGTCCGCTTCATCCAGGAACCCGGGTGGTTCCGCACCGTCTACGTCGGCTCCGAGATCTGGCAGACCGCCGGCTGGGGCACGATCCTCTACCTCGCCGCGTTCACCACGATCGACGAGGACCTGTACGAGGCCGCCCGCATCGACGGCGCGGGCCGCTGGCGGCAGATCTGGCACGTCACCCTGCCCGGCATCCGCCCCACCATGATCACGCTGCTGATCCTCAACGTCGGCACGTTCATGGCGGTCGGCTTCGAGAAGGTGCTGCTGCTGTACAACCCGCTGACCTATCCCACCGCGGATGTGATCTCGACGTACGTCTACCGCTCCGGCGTGGAGTCCAACAGCTTCAGCTACGCCGCCGCCATCGGACTGTTCGAGGCGATCATCGGCCTGGTCCTGATCACGTCCGCCAACACCCTCTCGCGCCGCACGGTGGGGACGAGCCTGTGGTGAGGCCGAGCCGCTCGTACCGGGCCTTCCAGGGCGTCAACGGGGTGGTCCTCACGCTCGTCGTGCTGGTCACCCTCTACCCGTTCGTCAACATCCTCGCGCGGTCCTTCAGCGGGGAGCGGCAGATCCGGGCCGGTGAGGTGACCCTGCTGCCCAAGGGCTTCAACCTCACCACGTACAGGATCGTGTTCCAGGACTCGATGTTCTGGCGCAACTACGGCAACACCGTGCTGTACACGGTCGTGGCGACGGCGGTCGCCATGGTTCTGACGACCTGTTACGCCTACGTCCTGTCGAAGAAGCACCTCAAGGGCCGTGGCCTGCTCGTCGGCATCGCCGTGTTCACCATGTTCTTCACCGGCGGCCTGATCCCGAACTACATCCTGGTCACCAGCCTCGGCCTGAAGAACAGCGTGTGGGCGATCGCCCTGCCCAACGCGATCAGCGTCTTCAACCTGCTGGTGATGAAGGCCTTCTTCGAGAATTTGCCGACGGAGCTGGAGGAGGCCGCGCAGATCGACGGCCTGAGCACCTACGGCACCCTGCTGAGGATCGTGCTGCCGCTGTCCAAGGCGGTCGTGGCGACCATGGTGCTCTTCTACTCGGTGTCCTTCTGGAACTCCTGGTTCAGCGCGTTCCTCTACATGGACCGGACCGAGTTGATGCCGGTCACGGTCTACCTGCGCAACCTCATCCAGGGCGCCACCGGCGGCGGCAACGCCGGTGCCGGAACCGAGCAGCTCAGCCAGGTCGGCGCCAACATCCAGTCGGTCACCATCGTCCTCACCGCCCTGCCGATCCTCTGCGTGTACCCGTTCGTCCAGCGCTACTTCGTCTCGGGCGTGATGCTCGGCGCGGTCAAGGGCTGACCGCCGCACCGGTCCGCAAGTCGACTACGGAACAAGGGAGTTCCCGTGAAGAACGCAGGGCAGCTGTCGCGGCGCCAGGTACTCGCCGCCGCCGGCTTCATCGGCCTCGCCACGGTCACCGGCTGCGGCGGCGGTGACGACGGCGGGGACGGCAAGGACCTGTCCAAGAAGCAGGACGGGGCCATGAAGAACTACCGGGCCGGGCAGCAGTTCAAAGCCTCCCGGCCGCTGTCCTTCGCCGTGCTGCACAACAACAACCCGGTCTACCCGATGAAGGACGACTGGCTCTTCTGGAAGGAACTGACCAAGCGCACCGGCGTGACCCTCAAGCCGATCGACGTGCCGCTCGCCGACTACGAGAAGAAGCGCAGCGTGCTGATCGGCGCGGGTGACGCACCCTTCCTGATCCCGAAGACGTACCACCCCTCGGAGGTCGCCTTCGTCTCCTCGGGCGCGATCCTCCCGGTCAGCGACTACGTGAAGCTGATGCCCAACTTCCGCGAGAAGGTCCGCAAGTGGAAGCTGGAGCCCGAGCTCGACTCGATCCGCCAGTCCGACGGCAGCTACTACCTGCTGCCCGGCCTGCACGAGAAGGCCAAGGCCGGCTACTCGCTGTCCTTCCGCACGGACGTCCTCGACAAGCACGGCCTGAGCCTGCCCACCACCTGGGACGAGGTGTACGACGTCCTCAAGGCGCTCAAGGAGGAGCATCCCGGCAAGTACCCCCTCACCGACCGCTGGAGCACCAACACCCCGTTCCCGTGCGGCGCCCTGTTCAGCTACCTCGGCCAGGCCTTCGGCGTCAGATCCGGCTGGACGTACGACAACATCAGCTTCGACCACAAGGCGCAGAAGTACGTCTTCACCGGCGCGCAGGACGCCTACCGCCAGATGATCGAGTACCTGCGCAGGCTCGTCGCCGAGAAGCTCATGGACCCCGAGAGCTTCAGCCAGACCGACGACCAGGCGCTGCAGAAACTGCTCGCCGAGAAGTGCTACGCGATGAGCGCCAACCCCCAGGTGCTGGTGCAGGACTACCGGTACAACCTGGAGAAGCAGGTCAAGGGCGCGAAGATCGAGATGGTGCCGGTACCACTCGGGCCCGCCGGCCCCGTCGTGCTGGGCGGCAGCCGGCTGGAGAACGGTGTCATGATCTCCAGCAAGGCGCTGAAGAGCGACAACTTCGTCGCCCTGATGCAGTTCGTGGACTGGCTCTGGTACTCCGACGAGGGCCAGCGGCTGGCCCGCTGGGGCGTCGAGGGCGTCACCCACACACGCTCCGCAGGCCGGTACAGGCCGAAGCCCGGCATCAGCCTCATGGGCTCCGACCCGGACGCCCCGAAAGACATGCAGAAGGACTTCGGCTTCTACAACGGCGTCTTCGCCTACGGCGGCAGCTGGGAACTCGTCTCCTCGATGTTCAGCCCGGACGAGAAGAAGTTCCAGGACGCCATGGCCCAGCGCGAGCAGCTCCCCATCGACCCGGCCCATCCTCTCCAGTCCTTCGAGCAGGAGCAGGCCACCCTCTGGGAGACCCCGCTCAAGGACCACGTCATCCAGAACACCCTCCAGTTCGTCCTCGGCAAGCGCCCGCTGTCCCAGTGGAACTCCTACCTCGCCGAGCTGAAGTCGAAGAACATGCAGCAGCTCGTCGACCTGCACAACAAGGCCTACGAGCGGTTCAAGAAGGAGAACGGGTGATCCGCGTCCCCGACGTGCCGAGCGGCCGGCTCACCTGGGGCACGGCGGTGCACCGGCCCTCCGCGCGGCAGGGCGTCCGGCACGCGCGGCGGCCGCCCGGCCGGGAGGCCGCCGCATGAGCACCGTGCGCACCTCCGGCTTCGGCACCGGAACCCTCTCCCGCGCCTGCGCCCTGATCCACACCCTCCTGACCGTCGAGGCGCTGCTCCTCCTCACCGCCTCCCCGGGCCTGGCCGGGCTGCTTCTGCTCGGCCCCGACCCCGCCAACCTGCCCCTCGCGGCCCTGTGCCTGCTGCCCCTCGGGCCGGCCCTGTCCGCCGCGCTCTACGCCCTCCACCACC
>NZ_JBEOXI010000063.1:0-36849 GCF_040296465.1 Streptomyces sp. NPDC002130 | reverse complement strand
GGGGCGCTTGTCTCAGCCTGCGGGCGGGCGGGGCGGGCGTGGCCTCCGCCCCCCCCCCCCCCCCCCCGACCCAGACCTTCGGGAAGGGCGGGGGGTTGTGCGGGTTTCGGGTGTGGCGTCCCTCACATATGGCGTGGGGGCGGGTGTCGTGTTCGTACGGGTTCGCCAAGGGCCGCCGTACCAGGGCTGGGTGAGTGAGTCGAACGCCCGAGGGGCAACGGCAACCCGCTCTCCCTCGTCTTTCGTGTCGGGATCCCACGACGCAGGAGTGTCATGACGAACACCAAGGCCCGCACCGCAGCGCTGATCACCCCGGTCGGGCAGGAAGCCCAGGACGAGGCGAGGGCGCTGGCCGCGGACGGCCGTACGGGCAAGGCCGTCCGGAGGTTGCGCAGGGGCTCCTGGCTCAAGCGGGGCCCGGCCCGCGAGGCCGTGGAGATGCTGGCCGGCGGGCACGCGTTGCCCACCAGCAGCGCCCAGGCGCTGGACGCCCTGCGCCGGCTCGACGCCGCGCTGGTCACGGAGTTGAGCGCGCTGCTCGACGACGGTCAGCAGATCGCCGCGGTCAAGCTGCTCCGCGAGCGGACCGGTGTCGATCTGGCCGGTGGCTATCACCTCGTTCTCGAACTGGGCGGCGAGCCGGGTACGCGGTGAGCATTACGATCACCAGGGTGTGCCGGTCGGAGAAGGGTGGGTGAGCGCCGCCGTGAGTCGGCGCATCGTCGTCGTCACCGCCGTGCACGGCCCCCACGCCCGGTTTCTGCCGGAGGCCCACGCGTCGTTGTGCGCGCAGCGGCTTCCCGAGGGCTGGGAGTGGCACTGGGTCGTGCAGGAGGACGGGGAGAGCGAGAGCGTCAGACCGTATGTTCCCGTGGACGCCCGGGTGACGTTCCGGCAGGGGCGGGCCGGGGGGCCCGGCGTCGCCAGGACCATGGCGCTGGCACACGGGGACGGGGCGTACGTGAAGGTCCTCGACGCCGACGACCGGTTGACGCCGGGCGCGCTCGCGCGGGATCTCGCCGTGCTGGAGGGGGACCCGGACCTCGGGTGGGCCACCTCGCGGGTGCTCGACCTCATGCCCGACGGGTCGACCGTCGGCTTCCCGGGCGATCCCGACGAGGGGCCGATCGAGCGCGGGGCCGTGCTCGACCACTGGAAGGCCAACGGCTTCCTCGCGCAGGTGCATCCCGCCTCACTGTGCGTGCGGCGGGAGTTGCTGCTCGCCCTGGGCGGATGGATGGCGCTGCCCGCCTCGGAGGACACGGGGTTGTTGCTGGCCTTGAACGCGGTGAGCCGGGGGTGGTTCTCGCGGGAGGTGGGCTTGCTGTACCGGAAGTGGGACGGGCAGGTGACCGGGCAGGCGGCCCATACCGACCGGGCCGAGCGCGAGGTGCGGATGGCCGTCGTGGAGGCCAGGGCCAGGGCGTTGTCCGGGCTCCGGTGGGGTGCGCCGACCGCGCTATGAGAGCAGCTGCTCGGTCCGCGCGGGGGCCGTCGGCGCCAGGTCGTGCCGGGTGTACCACTCCGTGCCGAGCAGTCGTTGCCGCTCGGCTGCGGAAAGTGCGGCGATCAGGCCCGGCGCTGCTCCCCGTGCCACCTCCGTGCGGTGGGCCAGGATCGCCCGGATCTTCCGGTCCAGGCAGGGGGTGACGTCGACCGTGGCGGTGACGAACTCGTCGGGGACGGTGCGCACCGCCTTCCCCACGGCGGCCAGGTGCCCGCTCCATGCCCGGGCGGCCGAGTGCGGGTGCGTGGCCAGGTACAGGGCGCTCGGCCGCCAGGGCGCTCCGGCGTCCGGGTAGAGGCGTTCCAGGCCGGCGGCGTGGACCGCGAGGGCGGTCACGCGGTGGGTGTGCACATGGTCCTCATGGCCGGTGAGGTTGCCGTAGGCGTCGTGGGTGACGACGACGTCCGGGCGGAAGTCGCGCAGGTGCGCGACCAGTTCTCCCACCGCCGCGTCCAGCGGCACGTCGCACCAGCGCGGCCTGCCCGGGGCCGAGTGCGGGACGCGGGAGTCGGCGTACCCCAGCATGCGTGGCGGGCCGGCGCCCAGGATGCGGAGCGCCTCGGCGAGTTCCGCGGCGCGCTGGGTGTCCGCCGACCAGGTCGCCGTGACGACCGCCGTGCGCGCGCCCGCGGACGCGTGGCGGGCGAGGACGCCGCCCGCCGACAGGGACTCGTCATCGGGATGGGCGAAGACCGCGAGCAGGCTCGGCACCGGCATCCGCCCTCGCTACGGCCGGTCCGGCGCCGACTGCGGCGCCACGGTGATGCCGATCGCCTGGCTCGGGCACTTCTCCACCGCCTCCAGCACCTCGGGATCCTCGCCCGTCTCCTCCCGGCCCGGTCGGACGACCCCGTAGCCGTCGACGAACTCGAAGACCGCCGGGGCCCGGTGGGCGCATTCGGCGGAGCCGTAGCAGAGATCGCGGTCCACGAAGACCTTCATGTCTCTTTGTCCGCTTCCTGACGGCATCTTCGTCCCCCTCCTGACGGCATCGGGGCCCCGCGGCCGTCCGGAGTTGACTGCCCAGCGGGGCACCGGCTGAACCGGCCCGGCTAGCGGGCGTTCCCGGCGGCCGCCAGCCAGTGGGCCACCCGGCGTACGGCGGCCTCGTCGAGGTGTTCCACCAAGGCCTGCACGGTCGTGTCGTCCTCGGGGGAGAGGTCGTAGAGCCCCGCCTTGGTCAGGCCTGCCATGAGGACCTGGTGGCGACGGCCGGTCATCCGTTCCGCGAGCTTGGCCGGTTCTCCGGGGGAGGGCTCGGGATCCGGCTGCGGAGCAGCGCTCTGCTTCAGCGGGGTGTCGAACCGGTGCCACGCGCCGTCCTTCGGCCCCCACAGGGCGACGACCACCTCGTCGCCCCGGGCGCGCAGGGTCTGGGCCATCTCGCCGAGGGCGTACAGCACGGGCGCGCGGTGGGGCGACCGGGCGGCCGTCCGCCAGGATCCCTCGGCCGGCCGGTAGAACATCGCGACCCAGCGCGGAGCACCCTGCGGTCGTGGGCTCTCGGGACGTGACTCCACTGCGCTCACCCCTGTACGTCGCTGATGCGTCGCCCGGCCTCTGCTTGCGCCTTGCTCGTTCGTACTCGCCCGTACTCGCCCGCCCTCGCCCGCACTCGCCCGTGCTCGTCCGTCGCTCCGGGAGCGGTACTGCAGGGCGACCATAGCTGACGGGTCGTCAGTTTTCCAGGGTCGTCGGTTCGTCAGAGGTGTCCGAAGGCGCGGTCCGTCAAGGGCCGAGTTGTGCTGCCCGCCGGTGTCCGGGAGCGCGATCCGCCGGGGTTGCGGGGCGGGGCGTGCCGGGGAGGATCACCACATCGTCCGGCACCGGTCCCTCCCCTCGTGGGGACCGGTACCGAACGGTGGAGCCTCGTCGTCCGCTTCGGACGGAAGCTGGCCGGATGAGTCCGCCGCTGCGTCCGGATCCTGCCATTTCCGGCCATGGAGGAGGAGGTTCCGGTGTCAAGCGGACGGCATCGCCGCAGGTCAGCCATATAGAGTGAGTTTTCCGGTCCGGACGTCCAGGCGTGGGAAGTAAGGAGCTGAGACCTTGAGTTCCGACTCGGGGGCACGCACCGCCTTCGCGGAACGCCTCGCACTGCTGTACAAGGAAGCCGGCAACCCTCCCCTCAAGCGGGTGTCCGAGGCGGTCGTCCGGCTCCAGCGCGTCGACGAACGCGGGCGGCCCGTCCGGGTGTCCGCGCAGCGCATCAGTGACTGGCGGCGGGCCCGGAACGTCCCGGCCCAGTTCCCCGCCCTCGCGGCGGTGTTGCACGTGCTGATCCCCGACGCGCGGCGCTCGCGGGCCACGCCGGTCTCCCCCGGCCTGTACGACCTCGGCCAGTGGCAGCGGCTGTGGGAACGCGCGGTGGCCGACCCGGTCGGTGAGCGCCCGGCGCCCTCCGCGGCCGAGGAGCGGTCCGCGGACGAGTCCGCGTCGACGCCGGGCGGGGTGTGCCCGTACCGGGGGCTGGCCTCCTACCGCCGGGAGGACGCCCGGTGGTTCTTCGGCCGGGAGCGGAGCACGGACGCGCTCGTCACGCAGCTCGGGGCCGTCGCGGGCACCGGCGGCCTGGTCATGCTCGTGGGCGCGTCGGGGGCCGGGAAGTCCTCGCTGCTCAACGCCGGCCTGGTGCCCGCCCTGCGGGACGGCGCGCTGGGCGGCGACGGCGGTGACGGGAGCGGTCGGCCGCGAGAGGTCGTACAGCTCGTACCGGGAGGTGATCCGCTGGCGGAGCTGATCCGGTGCATCCCCGAACTGGCCTCCGTCGTCCCGGTCTCGATCCCACCGGGAGGAGCCCCGCCGCGGCCACGGACAGAGGGACCGGAAGCGGCCACCGGGGAGGGGCTCGGTGGTGTCCCCGCGGCGGGATCCGACACGGCCTCCGCGGAGGGCTCAGGCGCGGTCCCCGCGGAGGGGCCGGACGCGGTCCCCGCGAACAGGTCAGGCGCGGTCCCCGCAACGGTGGCCGGAAGGGCGCCCGCAGCGGGACCCGTCACGGCCCCCACAGCGGCGCCCCCGGAACCCGGCATCGCGCCCTCCCCCGACGCCGTTCGGGCCGCCGTCGGCGCCTGGGCCCGGCGCGAAGCACCTTCCGGGGCCCGCCCGGTCGTCATCGTGGACCAGTTCGAGGAGACGTTCACCCTCTGCCCCGACGAGGCGGACCGGCGCACCTTCATCGAGGTCCTGCACGCCGCCTGCTCACCCGCCGGCCCCGGCCGGCCGGCCCCGGCGGTCGTGGTGCTGGGCATACGCGCCGACTTCTACGACCGCTGCCTGAGGTACCCGGAGCTCGCCGACGCGCTCCAGCACCGGCACATGGTGCTCGGGCCGCTGACCACAGCGGAGCTGCGCGAGGCGGTGAACGGACCGGCCAAGGCCGTCGGCCTGGAGCTGGAACCGGGGCTGGCGGAGCTGATCGTCCGGGAGGTCAGCGCCGACGGCCCGGGCGGGGCGCACGACGCCGGTGTGCTGCCGCTCCTCTCACACGCCCTGCTCGCCACCTGGCAGCGCCGGAAGGCGGGCCGGCTCACCCTGGCCGGCTACCGCGCGGCCGGCGGCATCCAGGGAGCGGTCGCGGCGACCGCCGAGCGGGCCTGGACCGGCCTCGACCCGGCCGCGCGCACCGCCGCCAGGCTGCTGCTGCTCCGCCTGGTACGGCTGGGCGAGGACACCCAGGCCACCCGCCGCCGGGGGACCCGGCGTCAGCTGGCGGAGGAGGCGACCGACCCGGGCAAGACCGAGGAGTCCCTCGAAGCGCTGGTGCGCGCCCGGCTGGTGACGCTCGACGCGGAGACCGTGGAGATCACCCACGAGGCGCTGCTGCACGCCTGGCCGCGGCTGCGCGACTGGATCGACGAGGACCGGCAGGGCAATCTGCTGCGCCAGCGCCTGGAGGAGGACGGCCGGGCCTGGGAGGAGTCGAACCGCGACACGTCCCTGCTCTACCGGGGCTCGCGGCTGGAGCAGGCCCACGGCTGGGCGACATCCGCCGGGGACACGTTCCTGACCCGCAGCGCGGTGGAGTTCCTGGCCGCCTCGGTCCGGCTGCGCAGGCGGATCATCTGGATCAGCCGGGGCGCGGTGGCGACGCTGGTCGTCCTGGCGATGCTGGCCGTCGGGTCGGCCGTCGTCGCCTGGAAACAGCGGGACGAGGCCGTCTTCGAGCAGGTGCTCGCCCAGTCCGACCGCGTGCAGGACACCGATCCGTCGCTGTCCGCGCAGCTCGACCTGGTGGCGCACGGGCTGCGGCCGGACGACAAGGGCGCGAACAGCCGCCTGATCTCCATCGTGAACGCCCCGCTGTCCAGGCCCCTCACCGGCCACACGGGTGCCGTCTACCTCACGACCTTCAGCCCGGACGGACAGCTCCTGGCCACCGCCAGCTACGACCGGACCGTACGGCTGTGGGACGTCGCCGACCCCAAGCGCCCCAAGCCCCTGGGCAAGCCCCTCACCGGGCACACGAGCTGGGTGAGCAGCGCGATCTTCAGCCCGGACGGCCGGACGCTCGCCAGCGCCTCCGACGACGGCACCGTCCGGCTGTGGGACGTGACCGATCCCGGGCACCCGAAGTCGCTCGGCGCGCCTCTGACCGGCCACGGCGGCACGATCTACCTGATCGCCTTCAGCCCGGACGGGCGCACGCTGGCCTCCGCGGGCGACGATCACACCGTCCGGCTGTGGGACGTGGCCGACCCGCGCCGGCCGCGGGCGCTGGGCGACCCCCTGACCGGGCACACGACCGCCGTGCGCTCGGTGGCGTTCAGCCCGGACGGGCGGACGCTGGCCGCGGGCGGTGACGACGGCACGGTCCGGCTCTGGGACGTGTCCGAGCCCGGCCGCCCGGAGCCGGCCGGGGCGCCGCTGGCCGGCCACACCACCATCGTGCACTCCGTGGCCTTCAGTCCCGACGGCCGCACGCTCGCCAGCGGCAGTGCGGACGGCACCGTACGCCTGTGGAACATGGCCGGCCCGGGCCGCCCGGCCACGATCGGCGCGCCGCTCACCGGCCACACCGGGCCGGTCTGGTCCGTGGCCTTCAGCCCCGACGGGAACATGCTCGCCGCGGCCAGCGCGGACAGCACCGCGAGCCTGTGGAAGGTCAGCGATCCGCACTACCCCTCGCAGGTCGGCGGGCCCCTCGCGGGCAGCAGCGGGGAGATGTACGCGCTCGGCTTCAGCCCCGACGGCCGCACTCTCGCAACCGGGGCGGGCGACAACAAGGTCCGTCTGTGGTCGCTGCCGACGTCGGACATGACCGGCCGGACCGGGGTGTTCCGGCCGGACGGGCGGCTGCTCGCGACGGCGGCCCGGGACGGGCGGATCCGGCTGTGGGACGTGCGGAAGCCCGGCAGGCCGGTGCGGATGGGCGAACCGTTCCGCCCGGGCAAGGGCGACGTGCGCTCCCTGGAGTTCTCCCCGGACGGCCGCACCCTCGCGGTCGTGACGGGCGAGAGGGTGGTGCAGCTGTGGAACCTCGGCGACCCCGGACACCCCGTCCGCTACGGCTCTCCAGCCCCCCTGCGCATCCGGTACGCCGACCCCCTGGCGTTCAGCCCGGACGGGAAAGTCCTGGCCACCGCCTACGACGACCGCACCATCCGGCTGTGGAACGTCGGCGACCCGGCCAGGCCGCGCCCGCTCGGCAGCCCCCTCACCGGGCACAAGGGCTACGTCAACCACCTCGTGTTCAGCCCGGACGGCCGGACGCTCGCCAGCGGCAGCGCGGACGGCACGATCCGGCTGTGGAACGCGACCGACCCCGGCCGGACGACCCTGATGGGGGCACCTCTGAGGGGCCACCTCGGAGCGGTCAACGCGCTCGCCTACAGCCGCGACGGCCACACGCTGGCCAGCGCCGGCGACGACAGCTCCGTCCGGCTCTGGGACATCACGGATCCCGCCGAGGCCTCCGAGGAGGCGCGGCTCACGGGCCACACGGAGGCGGTCGTGTCGCTGACGTTCAGCCGCGACGGACGCACCCTGGCCAGCGGCGGCAACGACAGCACCGTCCGGCTGTGGAACGTGACCGACCCCTCGCACGCCACCGCGATCGGCCAGTCGATGAGCCCCAACTCCACGACCGGCACCTTCCTCGCGTTCAGCCCGAACAGCCACACGCTGGGGGTGTCGAGCGGCGCGGACACCATCCGGCTCTGGAATCTCGACGTCGACACGGCTGTGCGCCGCATCTGCTCGATGACCCGGGGCGTGCTGACACAGGACACCTGGCGGGAGTACCTGCCCCGGCTCTCCTACGACCCGCCGTGCGACGACTGACGAGGCCGTCTCGCCCAACGGGCCGGGCCATCACGACAGTTGCGTGAGACGAGTCACAACCGCGGGTTACTGACGGCCAGTCGGCTCGTGGTGGGCAAGCGCTTGTTACCCTTGGCCATAGCTCGACCGCTGGTGCATCCCCCGTCGCCAGCGGTCGGGCCTTTTTTCAGCGCAGGTCGAGGCGCATCAGAATCCGGGGATGACCGGCCAGGACCGATGTCGTGTCCGCCGCGTGGACGAAGCCGGCCCGTTCGAAGTTCTTCCGCAGACCCGCGTACGCCATCGTCAGGTCGACCTTGGCGTCGCCGTTGTCCAGCGGGTACGCCTCGATCACCGGTGCGCCCCGGTCCCGGGCGAACGCGACCGCGCCGGCGATGAGGGCGTGCGAGATGCCCTGCCTGCGATGCCCCGGGCGGACCCGGACGCACCAGAGGGACCACACGGGCAGGTCGTCGAGGTGCGGGATCTTGCGGTTGCGGGCGAAGGAGGTGTCCGCGCGCGGGGCGACGGCGGCCCAGCCGACCGGTTCGTCACCGTCGTAGGCGAGCACGCCCGGGGGCGGCTCCGCGCGGCACAGCTCGGCGACGTACTCACCGCGGGCCGCGCCGCGCAGTTCCTTGTTGAGCTTGGAGGGGATCCGGTAGCTCAGGCACCAGCAGACGTTCGCCCCGGGCGACTTCGGCCCGAGCACGGCACGGACGTCCTCGAAGTCCGTGGCCGGGCGCACGTCGATGCTCATGCCCCCACGATGCCACGCACCGGACGGGCGCGCCCCGCGGGCCGGAGACACGCTCGGCGGAACGTCCGGGCCCTGCGTTCTAGGCGGACGCCGCCCGCAGCAGCCGCAGTTGGCCGATCTCGCTCACGTTCTTCATCAGCTCCGCGTTCACCCAGGCCACCATGTGGGCGACGGTGTGCCCGGGATCGTCCGTCCAGGGGAAAGGGGCCGTGGCGTCCAGGTCCTGGTCGGTGAGGTCGTCCAGGACCTTCAGCCACTGGGTGCGCAGGTCCCGCAGCCACTCGACCGTCGGGGCGCCCTCACCGGGCCAGACGATGTCCGCTCGGTCGCGGGGCGGGCGGCCCTGTGCGTGGTCGAGGGCGACGCTCCACCACCATCCGATGTGCCAGCTCACCCACCCGAGGGTGGGGACGGGGACCGGGTCGGGCTCGGTGTCCGCCCAGTCCGGGACCCAGGTGCCGTCGGGGCCCCGGCGCATCGTCCAGCAGAGCTCCGCAGGCTCCCAGAGGAAGTCGCCGGGCTCCAGCCGCTCCAGGTGGTACTCGAACAGTGACCAGGTGAACTCGAACTGCCAGCGGGGCAGTTCCGTGCGGGAAGGGCTCATCGGCCGACCCTACGGGGGCGCCGGGGCGTCCCGGGCCAGTACCGCCCAGTCGAGGTCCCGCAGCGCGGGCTCGGCGTCGCAGTCCGAGGGCAGGCGGGGCGTGGGCTGGAACCAGAGGACGGTCAGACGCGAGCGGTAGGCGACCGGGTCGTGGGCCGGGTCCAGGGCCGTGGAGTGGAGCGTGCCGAGGCAGGCCACCGCGGGCAGCACCTCGACCGGCCCGAGGCCGCCCGCGTACTGGTCGGGGTACTCGCGCCGCGGCGGGACGAGGTGCACCGGCGTGCCCGGGCGGGACCGCTCGGCGGTGTGCAGGAGGCTCCGGATCCGCAGGTCGTTCAGCGGCTTGCAGGGGTAGCCGTCCTGCAGGTCGCCGTAGGTCGACGAGAACCGCAGCTCGGCGAGGTCCACCGGGCGGCCGGAGGCCAGGACGAGGCGGGCCAACGCCAGGGCCGGCGTCTTTGCGTGGTGTTGCATCGAGGTCTTTCGCTGGTCGTCATGGGCGGGGCCGTGCTCACGGCCGGTGCCCCGTCATCCGTGCCGCCGAGGCGATCGTCGCCCTGGCCTCCCGCTCGGACAGGCCGGTGTTCAGGGCCGCGTCGACCAGGGGGTCCACCAGCGCCGGGCCGATGCCGTCCTCGTAGGCCCGGCAGGCCGCCCAGAACAGGCGGGTGTTGCGCTGGCCCTCGTGCGCGGCCAGGACGAACTGGACCAGGCCCTGGCCGTGCCCGTCGGTCGCCGCCGGGGCGGGGTGATGGTGGCGGGGCGGCGGGATCAGCAGCCGCAGCAGGGAGCGCGGGCAGGGGGCGGGGGCCAGGTGCGCGGTGCCCGGGGCGGCGGCGTACACGCCCTGTCCCGTGCGGGAGCCGGGGCCGACCAGGTAGCCGCCCGCGCCCCGGATGTCGATGCCGGGGGCGAGCCGGCCCGCGGAGTTGGGGACGACCACCTCGGGCGGGCCGCTCAGCCACAGGTGCCGCCCGCCGGACGGGGTCACGACGACCACGGTCGGCGGGATGGTGAACAGGTGCCGCAGCGCCAGCTCGCGCAGGGCGGCCGAGGAGTCCGTGCCGGTCTTCACGTCCAGGTCGAGGCCGATCAGATGGTGTGGGGGCAGCCCGCAGGCGATGCCGTAGCCGGTCGCCCAGGGCGCGGCGGCGAACAGCTCGCGGATGCGGTCCGGGTCGCTGGAGGCGTCGTGGACCCCGTGCCCGAGCCGGCCGCACCCGCCGTGACAAGGGGTGGGGGCGGGGTCGTCGCGGTGCGGGGAGCGCAGTGCCGGGAGCTTGGAGCGGGACAGGGGGATGACGGCCAGTCCGCGTTCGGCGGCTGACAGGGCGTGTGCGAGGGCCAGCGTCGTGGCCTGCCGGTCGGTGGTGGCCATGCCTCTAGTTTCGTACGTACGTTCGAAAAAGGAAAGGGGGAACGGGTGCGACGCGCCGGGGCCGGGTGGCGGCCGGAAAAAGTGCCGGAACGCTTCGTCCCTTGCGGCACCGGGTTCGAACGCCCCCTTTCGCTCCCGTCCGATACGGAAGTGACGCACAGGGGTTTATCGACTTGTCCTCACGCTTGCGTGCGAAAGGCGGCTTCCGGGGTGGTTCGCCGGGGATTCGGTGGGCAACTCTGGACTCGCGACGTCGAGCACCGCACCGGGGCGGTCGGCCAACTTCCCTGGTGACAACAGTGGATCACGCACCGAACGGTCACGAGCCGGTGCGTCCTCGGTCCGACCGATCAGTCCTGGAGGGACAAGAAACATGGCAAGCATCCGTACCGCCCGCGTCATCGCGGCCGTCTCCGCCCTTCCGCTCGCAGCCGCCCTCTTCACCGGCGTCGCGACGGCGGACAACGGCGCCTTCGCGGACAACGGATCCATCGCGTCCGCCACGGAGACCGAGCAGGGCATCCTCGGCAGCGGCGTCGGCGGCGACAACTTCGGCAACGCGGCCACCACCCAGCAGCAGGCCCTCGGTGACGGCGCCTCGAATCGGAGCAACACCGCCCAGGTCAACGGCTCGGAGTTCACGGTCGTCAACCAGGAAAACGCGGACACCGCCGTCAACTTCACCCCGCTGTGGTGGTGAGCTGAGCGGGCCGGTGCGCCGGCACCGGCCCGGGTGCCGTGGGGGTGTGCTTCGTGGGGTCACAAACGTCTGAGCGGCGGTACTCCGGTACCGCCGCGCAGGCGTTTTCGCGTCCGCGGGGCTTGGTGGGGACGTTTACGGGCCTTGACGGACCACGAAAGCTGACGGACAGTCAGAAACTGTGAGTGGTGAGCCGGAGGTCCACGAGGAGTTCGAGGCGCGCCTGAAGGCCTACGAGGGCCTGCCGGCCGCCGCCACCGGGGTCGGCCGCGACCCCGTCAACGAGCCGATGATCAGGCACTGGTGCGAGGCCATGGGCGACAGCAGCCCGGCGTACACGGGCCCGGACGCCATCGCGCCGCCCACCATGCTCCAGGCCTGGACCATGGCCGGTCTCACCCGCCGCCCGGAACGCACGGCGGCCTACGACGAACTCCTCGCCCTGCTCGACGCGTCGGGCCACGACGCGGTCGTCGCCACCGACTGCGAACAGGAGTATCTGCGCCCGTTGCGCCCGGGGGACGAGATCACCTTCGACTCGGTGATCGAGTCGGTGTCCGGCCGCAAGGTCACCAAGCTCGGAACGGGTTACTTCGTCACGACCCGCACGGACGTCCGCGCGGGCGGCGAGCCGGCCGGAATCCACCGCTTCCGCATCCTCAAGTACGCCCCTGCCCACCGGTCTTCGCCACCGGCGGAACGCCGCCCCCGCCCCGTCGTCAACCGCGACAACGCCGGCTTCTGGGAAGGCGTGGCCCGCCACGAGTTCCTCATCCAGCGCTGTACGGCCTGCGACACCCTCCGTTTCCCCTGGCTGCCGGGCTGCGACACGTGCGGCTCCCCGGACTGGGACACCGTCGAGGCGAGCGGCGAGGGCACGGTCTACTCCTACGTCGTGATGCACCACCCGCCCTTCCCGGCCTTCGAGCTCCCCTACGCCGTCGGCTTGGTCGAACTCGCCGAGGGCGTGCGGATCGTCAGCAACGTGGTCGGGGTGCCGTACGACAAGGTGCGGATCGGCATGCCGGTACGGCTGGAGTTCCGGCGGTACGACGACGAGCTGGTGCTGCCCGTCTTCCAGGGGGTGACGCCGTGAAGCCCGGGGACCGGCTCCCGCCGCTGGAGATCCCGATCACCCGCACGCTGATCGTCGCCGGGGCGATCGCCTCCCGTGACTACCAGGACGTGCACCACGACCCGGAGCTCGCCCGGCGGAAGGGCTCCCCCGACATCTTCATGAACATCCTGACGACAAACGGCCTGGTCGGCCGCTACATCACGGACCATTTCGGCCCGCGTGCGCAGCTGCGCCGGGTCGCCATCCGGCTCGGCGCGCCCAACCGTCCCGGCGACACGATGGTGCTGACCGGCACGGTCGAGGAGGTCGACGGCGACACCGCGACGGTCCGGATCACCGGCGCGAACGGCCTCGGCAAACACGTCACGGGCACGGTGACGGTCAGGGTCCCGGCAGGAGCGGGAGAAGGCGTCTCCACTGGAGCAGGAGGCGACTCGGTATGAGTGGGAGAGGGCGGGCGGTCCAGGTATGAGCGGGCGAGCGCGGGGCGGTCTCGGCGGGTGCGCGGCCGTCGTCGGTGTGGGGGCCACCGAGTTCTCCAAGGACTCGGGCCGCAGCGAACTGCGCCTGGCCGTCGAGGCGGTGCGGGCGGCCCTCGCGGACGCCGGGCTGACCCCGGCCGACGTCGACGGGATGGTCACCTTCACCATGGACACCAGCCCCGAGATCACCGTCGCCCGGGCGGCGGGCATCGGGGAGCTCTCCTTCTTCTCCCGGGTCCACTACGGCGGCGGCGCGGCCTGCGCCACCGTCCAGCAGGCCGCCCTGGCGATCGCCGCGGGCGTGGCCGACGTGGTCGTCTGCTACCGGGCGTTCAACGAGCGCTCGGGCCGCCGCTTCGGCTCCGGGGTGCGGCACCGGGAACCCTCGGCGGAGGGCGCGGCCCTCGGCTGGTCGCTGCCGTTCGGCCTGCTCACCCCGGCCTCGTGGGTGGCGATGGCGGCCCAGCGCTACCTCCACACCTACGGGCTCACCCCGGAGGCCTTCGGGTACGTGGCGGTCGTCGGCCGGAAGTACGCGGCGACCAACCCGGCTGCCCACTTCCACGGCCGGCCCATCACTCTGGCCGACCACGCCGCCTCGCGCTGGATCGTCGAACCGCTGCGGCTGCTGGACTGCTGCCAGGAGACGGACGGCGGCCAGGCCCTCGTCGTCACCTCCGCCGAACGCGCCCGCGACCTGCCCCACCCGCCCGCCGTGATCGCCGCGGCCGCCCAGGGCGCCGGACGCGCCCAGGAGCAGATGACCAGCTACTACCGCGACGACCTGACCGGCCTGCCCGAGGCGGCGGTCGTCGCCCGGCAGCTGTGGCGCACCTCGGGGCTCGCCCCGGCCGACATCGACGTGGGGATCCTCTACGACCACTTCACGCCGTTCGTGCTGATGCAGCTGGAGGAGTACGGCTTCTGCGGCCCCGGCGAGGCCGCCGGCTTCGTGGCCGAGGAGCGACTGCCCCTCAACACGCACGGCGGGCAGCTCGGGGAGGCGTACCTGCACGGCATGAACGGCATCGCGGAGGCCGTACGGCAGATCAGGGGCACGGCGGCGAACCCGGTACCGGGAGCGGAGCGGGTCCTGGTGACGGCCGGGACGGGTGTGCCGACGTCGGGACTGGTCCTGACCGCGGACCCCCAGGGGTGAACCCGCAGTACCGCGGGCCCTTCGCTCCACCTACAGGAGGTGCGGCAACCCCTACCCGTACAACCTGAGGGGGACCCCGCTTCGGGACCTGCGGCCGATCCGCTCGCCGTGCCCCCGCTCATAGCGTTGAGCCATGACCACACTCGTCTGCTCGAGCGCTTCGAAGGCGGCCGGACCAGCGGCGCAGACCCTTCCCTACCCGTCGTTCTCGTCGTACGTCAGGGCCCGCCAGCCGGTGCTGCTGCGTACCGCCCGCTCGCTCACCGGCAACCCGAGCGACGCGGAGGACCTGCTGCAGACCGCGCTCACCAAGACGTACGTCGCCTGGGAGCGCATCGAGGACCACCGCGCCCTCGACGGCTATGTGCGCCGGGCGCTGCTGAACACCCGGACCTCGCAGTGGCGCAAGCGCAAGGTCGACGAGTTCGCCTGCGACGAGCTGCCCGAGCCGGACCCGGTGCCCGGCCGTGACGACCCCGCCGAGCAGCAGGCGCTGCGCGACGCGATGTGGCGGGCGATCATGCGGCTGCCCGACCGGCAGCGGGCGATGGTGGTCCTCAGGTACTACGAGGACCTCAGCGAGGTCCAGACGGCCGAGGTGCTCGGCGTCTCGGTGGGCACGGTGAAGTCGGCCGTCTCCCGGGCGATCGGCAAGCTCCGCGAGGACGCTGAGCTGGGACTTGTCCGTCAGTGAGGCGGTTCCCCGGCCGTTTGTGAGCTGCCCCTCCGGCATGGCGTGATCTGATCGATCATCCGGTCCTAGTGACATACCGCGTGGTATGTGCGCAGAATCAGCGCAACCTTTACCACCGCGTAGGCAAAGTCGCCCCCGGGAGGACGCCGTGCTGAGCACCATGCAGGACGTACCGCTGTTGATCTCAAGGATCCTGACCCACGGGTCGACGATCCACGGGACGTCGCAGGTGACCACCTGGACCGGTGAGGACGAGCCGCACCGCCGCTCCTTCGCGGAGATCGGCGCCCGCGCGGCCCAGCTGGCGCACGCGCTGAAGGACGACCTCGGCGTCACCGGCGACGAGCGCGTGGCGACCCTCGCCTGGAACAACGCGGAACATGTCGAGGCCTACTTCGCGATCCCGTCCATGGGCGCGGTCCTCCACACCCTCAACCTCCGCCTCCCTCCCGAGCAGCTGGCCTGGATCGTCAACCACGCCGCCGACCGCGTGATCATCGCCAACGGTTCGCTGCTCCCCCTCCTCGCCCCGCTGCTGCCGCACCTGAAGCCGGTCGAGCACGTGGTCGTCACCGGCCCCGGGGACCGCTCCCTCCTCGCCGGCGCGAGCGTCCGCGTCCACGAGTACGAGGACCTGATCGCCGGCAAGCCGACCTCGTACGACTGGCCCGAGCTGGACGAACGCCAGGCCGCCGCCATGTGCTACACCTCCGGCACCACCGGCGACCCCAAGGGCGTGGTCTACAGCCACCGCTCCATCTACCTGCACTCCATGCAGGTCAACATGGCCCAGTCGATGGGCCTGACCGACCAGGACACCTCGCTGGTCGTGGTCCCCCAGTTCCACGTGAACGCCTGGGGCCTGCCGCACGCCACCTTCATGACCGGCGTGAACATGCTGATGCCGGACCGCTTCCTCCAGCCGGCCCCCCTCGCCGCGATGATCGAGGGCGAGAAGCCCACACACGCCGCCGCCGTCCCCACCATCTGGCAGGGCCTGCTCGCCGAGCTGACGGCGAACCCCCGTGACGTCTCCTCCCTCGGCCAGGTCACCATCGGCGGCTCGGCCTGTCCGCCCTCGCTGATGGAGGCCTTCGACAAGCTGGGCATGCGGGTCTGCCACGCCTGGGGCATGACGGAGACGTCCCCGCTC
Organism: Streptomyces sp. NPDC002130; assembly: GCF_040296465.1. Classification (NCBI taxonomy): domain Bacteria; kingdom Bacillati; phylum Actinomycetota; class Actinomycetes; order Kitasatosporales; family Streptomycetaceae; genus Streptomyces; species Streptomyces sp. NPDC002130. The sequence continues at coordinate 21,073 of NZ_JBEOXI010000063.1, read as the reverse complement.
GGCACGATCGCCCGTCCGCCGGCTGGTGTGGTCGGCACGGAGGAGGAGTTCGCCTACCGCCTCACCCAGGGCCGCTTCCCGGCCGGCGTCGAGGCCCGCCTGTCCGGCCCCGGCGGCGAACGCCTCCCCTGGGACGGGGAGTCGGCCGGTGAGCTGGAGGTACGCGGCCCGTGGATCGCGGGCGCCTACTACAACGGGCCCGACGGCGAGCCGCTGCGCCCCGCCGACAAGTTCAGCGAGGACGGCTGGCTCAAGACGGGCGACGTCGGCACCATCTCTCCCGACGGCTTCCTCACCCTCACCGACCGGGCCAAGGACGTCATCAAGTCCGGCGGCGAGTGGATCTCGTCGGTGGAGCTGGAGAACGCGCTGATGTCCCACCCCGACGTCGCCGAGGCGGCGGTCGTCGCGGTCCCCGACGAGAAGTGGGGCGAGCGCCCGCTGGCCACGGTCGTCCTCAGGGAGGGCTCCACCGCCACCTTCGAGACCCTGCGCGCCTTCCTCGCCGACGAGGGCCACATCGCCAAGTGGCAGCTCCCGGAACGCTGGACGGTCATCGAGGCGGTCCCGAAGACGAGCGTTGGAAAGTTCGACAAAAAGGTGCTGCGCAGGCAGTACGCGCAGGGGGAGCTGGACGTCACCAGCCTCTGACCCGCCCGCGGACCGCCGTACGGCAGCACCTCACCGTCGTACGGCGGTCACGCCCCACCCGAGCACCAGCCACACCCCCGCCACGACACACACCCCGCCCCAGCCGAAGTGGCTGAAGGCGGCCCCCGCGAGGGCCGAAGCGGTCGCGCCGCCCGCGAAACCGGCGACCACATAGGCGGTGTTGGCCGTGGCGGGGGTGGCGGTCGCGGTCAGCGCGAGGGTCTGGTTGGCGACGTGGGAGGCGACGAGCGCCGCGTGGACCGCGATCGCGGCGGCGAACAGGGCGCCCAGCACCCGCCCGCCCAGCCAGAACAGCGGCAGGGACACGGCGGCGACCAGATACGCCGACCGCACGACCCGCGCCGCCCCGAACCGGTCCACGAGCCCGCCCGCCAGCGGCGCCACCGCACTCGCGGTCAGGCCGAACAGGCCGAACAGCCCGGCGGCCGCGGTGGACAGCCCGTACGCCGGTCCGGTCAGCAACAGCGCCAGCGAGGTCCACAGCGCGCTCCACGCACCGAATATCCCGGCCTGCCGCACACACGCCCGCCACAGCTCCGGCGAGCTCCGCAGCACCGACGGCAGGGCGACCAGCCCGGCGAACAGCGGGCCCTCCCGGCGCTGCCGCGACGGCAGGACCACCGCCGTCGCGAGCCCCAGGGCGAGGGTGAGCACGGCCGCACCGGCGAACACCCACCGCCAGCCGAAGGCCTGCCCGGCCAGCCCGCCCAGCACCCGGGCCCCGACGATGCCGGCGAACAGGCCCGCGATGACCGCCGCGACGTGCAGGGCACGCCGCTCGGCGGGGGCCCGCTCGGCGACCAGCGGCACGAGCAGCTGGGGGATGACGGTGGCCGCCGAGGCGACGAACATCGCGACCGCGAGGGCCCCGGTGCCCGGCGCGGCCGCACCGGCCCCCAGCGCGAGCGCCGTGACGAGCGTGAGCCCGGCGACCAGCCGGCGCCGGTTCGCACGGTCGCCGAGCGGCGCGAAGAACAGCAGGCCGACCGCGTAGCCGAGCTGGGCGACCGAGGCGATCCAGGCGATGGCCGAGGGTGCCGAGCCGAAGTCGCGGGCCATGAGCGGCAGCAGCGGCGCGGCGAGGTAGATGTTGGCGGCGGTGACCGCGCTGCACACGGCGAGCAGGGTGAGGAAGAGGCCGGGGGCCGGCGTACGAGCCTGTCGCACAGGGCTCGTGGCCGACGGGGCGGTGGTGGTCGCTGACGGCATGGGAGGGGACTCCTTGGAGTCGGCTCTAACAACTAACTGGTTGGTTGGCTGATGGGGGAACAGTCTGGGCCGCCCTGCCATTCCCTGTCAACCAAACAGTTGGTTACCCGGCGCGCTACCCTCTCCCCCATGGCAGCAAGGGACCCCGAGGCCACCAAGGCCCGGATCTTCGAGGCGGCGGTGGCCGAGTTCGCACGGCACGGCATCGCCGGCGCCCGCATCGACCGCATCGCCGCCGAGGCGAAGGCCAACAAGCAGCTCATCTACGCCTACTTCGGCAACAAGGCGGAGCTGTTCGCGATCGTCCTCGAGAAGAAGATGCTCCACCTCGCCGAGGACGTCCCCGTCGACCCGGACGACATCGAGGGCTGGATCGACCGCCTGATGGACTACCACGCCGCCCATCCGGAGCTGCTGCGTCTGCTCTTCTGGGAGGGCCTGGAGTACGGCAGCACCGAACTGCCCCACGAGTCCGACCGCCAGGAGCACTACGCCCGCAAGGTCGCCGCCCTTCGCGACGGCCAGGACCGGGGCGTCGTCACGGACGCCATCCCGGCGGCCGACCTGCTCTTCCTGCTGACCGCCCTCGCCAACTGGACCGCCGTCGTACCGCAGATGAGGCGCATCCTGGTCGGCGAGGGCGAGCCGGACCGGGACCGCCTGCGCGCGTCGGTGAAGGAGGCGGCGCGCCGGCTGACGGCACGCTAGGTCATGCCGCGAAGTCCCGGCGCTCGCCCGTGGGGCAGGCGGACTTCGCGGACCCGGCCCAGACCTGCTAGTTGGTCCCGATCCGGCTGAGCAGATCGACGATCCGGGACTGCACCTCGTTGCTGGTCGACCGCTCCGCGAGGAACAGCACCGTCTCCCCGGATGCCAGCCGCGGCAGATCGGCCTGGTCGACGGCGGCGGTGTAGACGACGAGCGGGGTGCGGTTGAGCTGCCCGTTCGCCCGCAGCCAGTCGACGATCCCGGCGTACCCCTCCTGCCGCCGCTGCACCTGCAGCAGGTCCATCACGACCAGGTTCGGCCGGAACTGTCCCGCCAGCGTCACCGCGTCCGCGTCACTCGCGGCCCGCGCGACCTGCATCCCGCGCCGCTCCAGGGTCGCCGTCAGCGCCAGCGCGATCTCCGCGTGCTCCTCGATCAGCAGGACCCGCGGCGGGTGCTGCTCGGTGTCGCGCGGCGCCAGTGCCTTCAGCAGCACGGCCGGATCGGCGCCGTACGCCGCGTCCCGCGAGGCCTGCCCGAGCCCGGCCGTGACCAGCACGGGCACCTCGGCGGCCACGGCGGCCTGCCGCAGCGACTGCAGTGCCGTACGCGTGATCGGCCCGGTCAGCGGGTCGACGAACAGCGCGGCCGGGAACGCCGCGATCTGCGCGTCGACCTCCTCGCGCGAGTTCACGATCACCGGCCGGTAGCCGCGGTCGCTCAACGCCTGCTGGGTGCTGACGTCCGGCGCGGGCCACACCAGCAGCCGCCGCGGGTTGTCCAGCGGCTCGGGCGGCAACTCGTCGTCCATCGGCTGCGGCCGCGGCGGATCGGCCACCTCGACCGCCCCACCGGGCCCGTCCAGCGGCTCGGGCCCCTCTGCGGCGTTCTCATCCGGTGCGCCTATGGCGTACGACCGTCCGCCGCCCTCGGTCATCTGCGCGAGGCGGGACTGACCGGCGAGGGACGGCTGTGCCGGGACGGGTGCGGTGGCCGGGGCGGGGACCTGTGCGGCGACCGGCGGCGGCGTGTGGTCGGACGCCGGATGCGGCCGCGCGGCCTGCTCCGGACGGGGCCCCTGGCCCGCCGGACGCGGCTGCCCCTGCTCCGGGCGGGCCGCCTGGTCCGTACGCGCCGCGGGGTCGGGCGGCGTGCCGAGCTTGCGGCGCCGGCCCGATCCGCCCGGCTGGTGCGGGGGAGGCGTCGCCGACTGCGGCGCGGCGGACTGCGGGACGGCGGACTGCGGGACGGATACGGCCGACGGCTGCTGGACCTGGGCCGCCTGCCGGGTGAACGGCACACCCTGGCCGAGCGTCCGCACGCTGATCGCCCGCCCGTGCGTGGAGTTCGGATCGACGGGTGCCGAGGCCTCCGCGGGCAACGGCTGAGCCGCCCGCGGCGCGCCCTCCGGCGGCAGCGGCGTGCCCGGCGCGGGCGTGTGCTGCTGCGCGGCCCGGGGCGGCGCGCCGTTCGCGGGCGCCGGGTGCGCGGTCCCGGTCCCCGACGTGTCGTCGGCGGCGGGCCAGGGCCGGGCGGCCGGGGTGCCGCCGTGCGGCGGGGTGCCGTGGGCGTTCGTGCCGTGGGCGTTCGTGCCCGGAGCCGTAGCTCCCTGGGCCGGGGTCCCCTGAGGCGGAGTCGCCTGGGCGGGCGCGCCCTGGGGTGGGGCGCCCTGCCCCGGAGCGGCCTCCGCGGGGAGCGGCCGGCCGGCGGCGGGCTGCTGACCCGGTACGGCGACGCCCTGCTGCGGCAGGGGCCGGGCCGGGGCCTGAGGCTGCAGGACCTGCCCCGGGAGGGCCGCCTGCACACTCTGCCCGAGCCCACCCTGAGCGGGTACGGACACGCCCTGCGGCGGCACGGCGTGTGCCTGCGGAGGTACGGCGTTCCCCTGCGGATGAACGGTGTTGCCCTGCGCGGGCACCGGCGCGCCCTGCTGCGGCACGGCCGTACCCGGCGCAACGGGGGCGGCGGCGACACCGCCCTGCACGGGCGCGGCCTGCCCCAGCGGGACCTGGCCGGTGGCGTCCTGCTGCGCGGGAACGCCCTGCGCGGCTCCGGCGGGCACGGGCCCTGCCGGGAAGGAAGCGGCAGGCATGGAACCCGGAGGCACGGGCCCTGCCGCCGGGGGGCCCACGGGTACGGCACCCGCAGGCACAGGACCCACAGGTGCGGAACCCGCCGGTACCGGCCCCACTTGGTCGGCAGCTGCCGGCACCGGCGCTCCGGCCTCCTCGGCCGGCTGCGGCGCCGCGACGGCCCGTCGCCGACGGCCGGTCGGCGCACTGGTCGGATGCGGCTGCGGCGGAGTGTGATCGGCGGACTGGTCGTGCGGAACGGCATCGTGCCGCCCCTCATCGGCGGCCCCGTCACCGGCGCCGGGCGCCCCGGGACCCGCCACGGCCTGCTGCGGCTGCCCCTGGACCGGCACCTGCCCCTGTCCTGGCACCTGCCCCTGGACGGGCACGACACCCGGCACCGCACCCGGCGCTGCATCCGGCACCGCATCCGGTGCGGCACCCGGCGTTCCGACGGGTCCGCCGGTGACCTGCTGCCCCTGGCCGGCCTGGGCCGGGGCTTCCTGCTGGGCGGGGGGCGGAGTCTGATCGGACCCGGCCGGCGGCAGCGCGAACACCGGACGCGGCCCGGCCGCCTCCTGCGCGGCGGCCGCCCGCTCGTTGGCCGCGGCCAGCGCACGCCGCCGACGCCCGGTCGGCTGCCGGCCCTGGCCCTCAGCCGCATCGGCGGAACCGTCGGCGTCACCGCCGGACGACGGCGCGGGCAGAGCGGGCGGCAGCGCCGCCTGCTCACCGGGCTCCCGCCGGGCCCGTCGCCCGGACGGCGCGGGCACGCCCTGCGGTGGCACGGTTCCGCCCAGGCCCGTGTTCGAGGCGGCGGTCCCCGCCGCGTGCTCGGCGGCCGTCACCACGGCCCCCTCGGCGATGCCCTGGACGGCACTGCCGACGGCACCCGCACCGGCTTCCTCGGCCGCGCGCCGCCTACGCCCGGTGCCGCCGGACGGGCCGTCCGCCGCGGCGTCCTCACCGGAGGCCTGCGCCGGAAGAGCGGCCGGCTCCCCGGCAGCCCGCCGCCTGCGGCGCCCGGTGGGAACGGCCCCGTCGGCTCCGGGGCCACCGGTCCCCTCGACTCCGGGAGCACCGGCCCCGTCGCCCTCACCACCCGGAACGTCTCCGTCCAGGAAGGCATCGGTGGTGGCCCGCCGCGCCCGGCGCCGCCCGCCACCGGAGCTCTGCTCAGCGGCGTCGACGGCAGCGGGGTCGGCGAGAGCGGGATCGACGAGAGCGAGCGCGGCGGACTCGTCCACCGGCTGGACGGCGACCGCCCCGGCCCCGCCCCCGATCGGCACCTCGAGGACGTACGCGCTCCCGCTCATCCCCGGCACGTCATGCGTCTGCAGCACACCGCCGTGGGCCCGGACGATCCCGCGCACGATGGGCTCGTGCACGGTGTCGCCACCGGCGTACGGCCCGCGCACCTCGATGCGTACGACCTCGCCGCGCTGCGCCGCCGCCACCACGACCGTGTTGTCCAGGTAACCGCCCGCCGACACGGGCGTGTTGCCGGTCGCGTCGACCCCCGCCACGTCCGCGACGAGATGCGCGAGCGCGGTCGCGAGCAGCCGGGGATCGACCTCGGCCTCGATGGGCGGCGCGTGCACGGCGAACTGCACCCGCCCGGGCCCGATGAGCTCGACGGCCCCGTCGACCCCGGCGGCGACGACGGCGTCCAGCATCACCTTCGTACGGGCGACGCTCTCGCTGCCCGCGTCGAGCCGCTGGTACCCGAGGACGTTGTCGATCAGTGTCGTGATGCGCGCATAGCCGGCCGACAGGTGGTGCAGCACCTGGTTGGCCTCGGGCCACAGCTGCCCGGCGTCGTCGGCGGCGAGCGCGGCCAGCTCGCGGCGCAGCTCCTCCAGGGGCCCGCGCAGCGACCGGCCGAGCAGGGTCAGCAACTGCTCGTGCCGGGCGGCGAGCGCCTCGAACCGGTCCTTCTCCCGCTCTCCGAGCGCCGCGTAACGGTCCTCGTGGGCGGCGAGTTCCTCGGCGTGCCGCTCGGTCAGCTCCTCCAGCTCGGTGACGTGCTGCTGGCGCAGCGCGGTGAGCTCGGAGGCGTGCTCCTCGGCGATCCGCTCCAGTTCCTCGGCGTGACGCTTCTCCGCCGCTTCCTTCTCCTCGACGACGGCGTCGTAGGGACGCCGGTCGGTGAAGGTCATCACGGCGCCGACGAGCTGGTCGCCGTCGCGCACGGGCGCGGTCGTCAGGTCGACCGGCACCTTGCGGCCGTCCTTGGCGTACAGCACCTGCCCGCGCACTCGGTGCTTGCGCCCGGAGCGCAGGGTGTCGGCGAGCGGCGAGTCCTCGTACGGGAAGGGCGAGCCGTCGGCGCGCGAGTGCAGCACGAGGTCGTGCAGTTCGCGCCCGCCGAGGTCGCTGGCCCGGAAACCCAGTATCTGGGCGGCGGCCGGGTTGACGAGCACGATCCGCCCGTCGGTGTCGGTGCCGACGACGCCCTCGGCCGCGGCCCGCAGGATCATCTCGGTCTGCCGCTGGGACCGGGCGAGCTCGGCCTCGGTGTCGACGGTCCCGGACAGGTCCCGCACGACGAGCATGAGCAGCTCGTCGCCGGTGTAGCCGTAACCGTCGTAGGCCTGCTGCCCGTTCTCAAGATTCGCACTGGTGACCTCGACGGGGAACTCGGTCCCGTCGGTCCTGCGCGCGATCATCCGGGTGGGCTTGGTCCGGGCGTGTGGATCGAGGTGTTCAGGCCGCCGCATGGAGCCGGGGATGAGCTTGGAGTCGAACTGCGGCAGCAGATCGAGCAGCCCGCGCCCCACCAGAGCGGTCCCCGGGGTCTCGAAGGCCTCCAGGGCGATGGTGTTGGCGTTGACGACCGTGCCATTGGCGTTGACCAGGACCAACGCGTCGGGAAGCGCGTCCAGTATGGCTGCGAGGCGAGCAGCGCCTCGGGATGGCCTGCTGCTCACGAGACGCTTCCTCCCTGTTACCGCACCTTGCCGACCGCTCGGGCCATCTTGCCAACCGTCCCGCGGCGTGTCACGCGAGGGAGTCTAAGGGTTGCGGTTGCGCTCGCGACGCCGGATGAGAGGGAGGTCGCACGAGGAAGTGACCCCGAACTGACGACCGGGTAACCGTCAAACGCCCGCCCTCCTGCGACGACGTCGCGCGACCTTCGCGAGACCTTTACGACGACGGCTTTTCTGTACCTTTTGGCCGGGCTGGCGTGATGGGGGCGGAGAGTGGCGCAAATGGGATGCGCGGCGTGAGGCGGCAGGACGCCGCTCAGGGGTTCGCCCCCTCGACGACTGTCGCCCCGAAGGCCTGTCGCCCCGACGGCCCGCCGTCCTGCCACCCCACGCCCAGCCGCCGAGCACGGGCCGCCGTGCGGTGCAGTGCCGTGCCGAGCGGACGGGCGGGGTGGGGTGAACGGACGGGGCGGGCGTACGGACCGACGGGCTTACGCACGGGTGGCTCAGGCCTTGGCGCCTCGGTTGCCTCCCATTCCCGGCAGCAGCGGCACGAGCCGGTCCCACCGGGAGATCTGGCAGCCGTCGCGGCGGTCGTACGTGGCGTCGACGGGCCGTCCGGCCCAGGTGCCGGTGACGTGCGCGGTGGCCGGGCCGCCGTACTGCATGGTGCAGAAGCCGCCCTCCGGTGCGGGCGCGAAGACGTCCTGCCCCCACCGCGTGTCCCGCTCGAGGACGTCACAGGCGCCGCCCGGGTCGGGGTGGCTGCCGCCGTCGGGGTTGCAGTACAGCTCGAACGTTCCGTCGGCCCCGCCGCCGGCGTTCCGCACGGTGACGGTGAGGTGATCCCGGCCCGGGCCGTCGCCGGGCCTGGTCGGGGACAGCAGAGCGGTTCCGTCGGCCTGGGCATACGCGGCCGGGGGCACCGCGGTCAGCGACCCGGCGACGGCGACGGAGGTGGCGGCGCCGACGAGGAAGCGCCGCAGGACGGGGCGGGCGGTGGCCCGGGGAGTGGCACGCAACATGCCCTGCCTAACGCGACGGGGCCACGGATGTTGCGCGGGGACGCCCGAGCGGGGGCCACACGGCCTGACAAGGTCTTTGCCCCGTGCCCGTCCCGCCTAGTACCGTGGGGGTCGATTGGTGACAGCACGCTCGACTGTGTCATCATCGGCACGCACCGCTCGCGCTCGCGCGGGAGTGATGCTGGAGGCGTCGCCTAGTCCGGTCTATGGCGCCGCACTGCTAATGCGGTTTGGGTCTTAAAGCCCATCGAGGGTTCAAATCCCTCCGCCTCCGCACTCGATCACGAAGCCCCGGTCACCCGACCGGGGCTTCGTTGTCGTTGCCCTCGGAAGTGCGGCCTGAAGTGACGTTTTCGCAGCTCACAAGGGGTGCGGCTAACGGATTTCACATGGCGGCGGCAGTCATGTAATGTTCTTCCTGTCGCCGCGAGCGAGCCGGAAGGCCCGAGAGCGGCGAAAAAACAGAACAAGCACTCGTAGCTTAACGGATAGAGCATCTGACTACGGATCAGAAGGTTGCAGGTTCGAATCCTGCCGAGTGCACAGCAGACCAGAGGCCCTGTGGAGTAATCCACAGGGCCTCTGGCTTTGTCATGCCGGAGCCGAAATGCCCAGCTCGGCGAGCAGCCCACGCACGCGCTGCTCGATCTCGTCCCGGATGGGCCGGACCGCGCTGACGCCCTGTCCCGCCGGGTCCTTCAACTGCCAGTCCAGGTATCGCTTACCGGGGAAAACGGGGCAGGCGTCGCCGCAGCCCATCGTGATCACCACGTCTGAGGCCTGAACGGCGTCGGTGGTCAGGACTTTCGGGACTTCGGCCGAGATGTCGATGCCCACCTCGCCCATGGCCTGAACGACGGCCGGGTTGACCGCGTCGGCTGGGGCGGAACCAGCCGAACGCACCTCGACCCGGCCCTCCGCGAGGTGGGTGAGGAATGCGGCGGCCATCTGGGAGCGGCCCGCGTTGTGGACGCAGACGAAGAGGGCCGAGGGGCGGGAGGCGGGAGTGCTCATGGCGGGCGTCTTTCCGGGAGGGCGGATGGGTCAGGGGGAGGCGAGTTCGCGTTCTCCGTGTGCGACGACGACCTCTTCCCCGGAGGGGGCAGGACGTCCGAACACCGCCATGACCGCGCCCAGCCCGAGAACAGCTCCGGCCAGTTGGGCCGCGATGAACGGAGTGACGGAGGCGGGGGCGATGCCGGCGAAGGTGTCGGTGAAGGCCCGGCCGATGGTCACTGCCGGGTTCGCGAACGACGTGGAAGAGGTGAACCAGTAGGCGGCCCCGATGTACGAGGCCACCGCTGTCGGCGCGAGGGATGTTCGGCCGATGCGCTCAAGGCCGAAGATCAGCAGAACCAGCCCGGCCGTGGCGACCACCTCGCCCAGCCACAGGTCGGAGGTGGATCGGTCGTGCGTGGACCACTTGATGAGGGGCTTGGCGAACATTGCGTCGGCGAGAATCGCCCCGCCGATGGCCCCGGCGATCTGTACGGACACGTACGCGCTCACGTCTCGCAGGGTGAGGCCGTCGGCCTTGCGAGGGCCCGTGAACCAGGCGGCAAGGGTGACGGCCGGGTTGAAGTGTGCGCCGGAGACCGGCCCGAACAACGTGATCAGTACGCCTAGACCGAAGACTGTGGCGAGGGAGTTGGCCAGCAGTTGCACGCCCGCGTCACGCGACAGTTCGGCGGCCTGGATGCCGGAGCCGACCACGATCGCCACCAGCAACCCGGTTCCTACGGCTTCAGCGGCGAGCCGGCGCCATAGGGGCGCGGTCATGCGCTTGCTCCGGCGCTCTGCGGCGCGGACAGGAACGCGGCGAGCCGGTCCAGGACGCCGGGCAGCACCCAGTAGTACACCCAGGTCCCGCGTCGCTCGCAGTCGATGAGCCCGGCCTGCCGGAGCAGCTTGAGGTGGTGGGAGATGGTCGGCTGGGACAGCTCGAAGGCCGGGGTCAGCTCGCACACGCAGACCTCGCCGCCCTCCCCGCGGGAGGCGATCATCGACATCAGCCGCAGCCGGACCGGGTCGCCCAGGGCCTTGAACACCTTCGCCAGTTCGGCCGCCTGGGCATCGTCCAGTGGCGCCGCAGACAGGCCCGCGCAACAGGCGGCGTCCTGGCCGATCACCTCAAGCTCTTGATTCGACATTCCTCTATGTTGACGTTTTTCGATTCAAGGCGCAAGGTTGCATCAATGAACGTCAATACAGGCCGTTCCGGGGCCCTGCCAGGCCCCGCCACCAGGGAGTGAGTCATGAGCGAGCAGTCCACCGACCTGCGTGAAACCGTCCGACAGCGCTACGCCTCAGCGGCGTTGAAGGTCACCGAGGGCGGCACGGCCTGTTGCGGGCCACAGCCGGTCGAGGTCGACGAGAGCTTCGGTTCGACCCTTTACGCCGCCGACGAGCGCGACGCCTTGCCTGCCGAGGCTGTCGCCGCATCGCTCGGCTGCGGCAACCCGACCGCCGTCGCGGAGCTGCGCGAGGGCGAACGAGTCCTCGACCTGGGGTCGGGCGGGGGCATCGATGTCCTGCTCTCCGCCCGACGCGTCGGCCCCACCGGTAAGGCGTACGGGGTGGACATGACCGACGAGATGCTGACTCTGGCCCTGGCCAACGCCGAGAAGGCGGGCGCGACGAACGTCGAGTTCCTGAAGGGCACCATCGAGTCCGTCCCGCTGCCCGCGAACACCGTCGATGTGGTGATCTCGAACTGTGTGATCAACCTGTCCGTCGACAAGCCGGCCGTGTTCGCCGAGGCCTTCCGCGTCCTGAAGCCCGGGGGCCGAATCGGCGTTTCAGACGTGGTCGCGGACGACACCCTCACCCCGGAGCAGCGGGCGGAGCGCGGCGACCACGTCGGCTGCATCGCCGGTGCTCTGTCCTTCGCCGAATACCGCCGGGGACTGGAGGCGGCCGGCTTCACGGCGGTCGAGATCACTCCCACCCACCCGGTTGCCGACGGCATGCATTCCGCGATCGTCCGCGCGGTCAAGCCCGCCGTCCGAACGGAGGCGGGCGACTCCTCCGCGGCCACCGAGTGTTGCGGCGTACGGGCCTGTTGCACCCCCGGCGAGCAGGCCACTGCTCCGATGACCACGGTCGCCGAGGCCAAGGCTGCGAGCGGCTGCGGCTGCCAGGGCTGAGGCAACCTTGGCGGCAGCGACGGCACACGCAAGCCGTCGGACGCCACTGCCGTGTCGTCGGTGGCGCGCCGGGTCGTGGAAGGGGACGCTGGAGTCGGGGGCAACGTGATGGAGAGGTGCTCCATGGCTCAGCCCAGCCCGGATCACAAGGCGCGCCAGCCGTTCCTCGCCCGCCCCGGCGTCCGCCGCTTCCTGCCGTTCGTTCTGATCACCGCGGTCGCTCTGATCTTCATCTTCGAGAACCGCTCGGACGTCGAGATCCGTCTGCTCGTGCCGATCGTGACCATGCCGCTGTGGGGAGCCCTCCTGATCGCCTGGGCCCTCGGCATGCTCGCCTGCGTCTTCACCGTGCGCCGACGGTCGAGCCGGCACTCACGGCAGCCCAGGTAGAGGCCGGCGCCTACGGGACCCGGTGCCCGGCCGGGGGCTTGGTTCAGTCCGGGCGGCAGTGTTCTTCCAGGTAGGTCGCCGCCAGCGTGCTCGCGCGGGTGAACCAGTCGTGCAGGACCGCGATCTCGTCCGGTGAGTACTCCGCGAAGAGGTGCGTGAGGCGGGCGTAGTACGGCTCGTAGACCTCCCGCACCCGGGCGACCGCGTCGGGCTGGGCCGCGACGCGGATGCGGCGGCGGTCCGTCGGGTCGGGGCGGCGGGTGATGTATCCGGCGCGCTCCAGGCGATTGAGGATGCCGGTGACCGCGCCGGTGGTGACGTGGACGCGAGCCGCCAGGTCACCTGCCGTCGGCAGGTTCTCGCCGGCCTCGATGACATAGGCGAAGCAGGTGAGGTCGGTCACACTCAAGCCCACCTGTTGGGCGATCTCGTGCTGTCCGACCAGGTGAGTCGCGATGAGCTGGTCCATCGCCGACAGCGCCTGCTCCGGTGTCGCGGCCGGACGAGGCTTCGCGTGCATTCCCAGATCCCTTAGTTCGTGAGATGTTTGGGTTTTAAAAGTCTTAGAAGGTGAGGGGTTCGGTGGGTCGGACCCTCGGTGCGAGGGAGTGGCACGTGAGTGCACATCAGTATGACCACGGGCACACGCTCGCGGGATGGGTCGGCTGTGGCATCGGCACGGTCGGGGCGGGTGTGGCCGGGCTGGGAGTCTGCACCGTCTCCGGCGTGCTGATCGCCGGCGGACTGGCGATCGGGGTCGTGGCTCTGCTCGTCACCTGGGCTCTGCACCTCGCCGGGTGGGGGAAGGGGCCGGGCGTGCGGCCCCGGGCGGAGTGGGGCTGGCGCGTGCGGGACTCGGCGGCGCCGGGCGGGCACGAGGAGTGCCTGGGGTGTCGGCTGGCTGGGCGCGGGCGGCGTGCGGCGGGTGCGGTGCCGCCGGTCATGCCGGTGCAGCGCGCGGGCGAGCAGGAGACCGTCGCCGCGGTAGGGGCCGACTCCGTGAGGTGAGGCCGGCCCTCGTCCGACAGCTCCCACCGTCGGCCCCTACCCGCCGGGCCTCACCCGCCGCCCCTCCATCGGCCGCCCCCCGATGTCAGTGGTGCCCCCTACCCTCGGCAGAGATGGCACAGGCATGGAAGTGCTCGGGGCTGCGGTGGTCGGCGGATGGTCCCGTGCTGGTGTGGGGCGGCGGGCGGCGCAGTGCGCTGACCTGGGGGAAACGTGTGGCCTTCGGGGTCCCGGAAGGGAGCGTGCGCAGCTGCGTGGGGGCCCGGGGGCATGCGTGCCCGCGGGGTGCGGTCGTTCCGGGGCGGAGCACGGGGGCCCGGTGCGAGGAGTGTGCGCGGCTGGACCGGGCGCACTCGGTGGCGGCGGACACCATCGCCGACGATCCACGGCCCTACCGCGTGTACCTGGCGTGGTTCGGACCCGGCATGGTCAAGGTCGGGATCACGGCCCGGGAGCGGGGGAGCGCGCGGCTGCTCGAACAGGGAGGCGTCTGTTTCAGCTGGCTCGGCGTCGGTCCGCTCATGGCCGCGCGGCGTACGGAGGAGCTGCTCAGGGCCGCCCTGCGGGTGCCCGACCGGATCCCGTACGCCGAGAAGCGGGCCGTGCGGGCCGCGCTGCCGGAGGCCGCCGCCGACCGGGCCCGTGAGGTCGCCGAGCTGTACGAGCGGGCGGTCGCGCTCCCCGCGTGGCCGGAGTCGCTCGTACGGGAGCCGCTGCGGGTCGTCGACCACGTGGGGGTGTTCGGGCTCGCCGGGGTGCCCGTGGCCGTCGGGGACGTGCGCGAGCTCGTCGCCGGGGGCGCGGTCGGCGGGGAGCTGGTCGCGGCCGCCGGACCCGATCTGCATCTGGCCACCGGCGCCGGGGTCGTGGTGCTCGACACGCGGTTGATGACCGGGTGGGGGCTGGTGCCCGCCACGGGGAGTGAAGTGACCGTCCCGATCAGGCAGTTCAAGGAGGTCGCGGGCGTGCAGGACGGCTTGTTCTGACACCGGCAGGGACTCCCGGGCGTTCCCTGAGCGGCCCGGCTTGTTCTGAACCGTCCAGGCTTCCCCGGGCGTTCCCTGAGCGGCCCGGCCAGTTCTGAATCGAGCCGGCTTCCCCAGGCGTTCCCTGAGCAGCCCGGCCTGTTCCGAACCGAGCGGGCTTCCCAGGCGCCCCCTGAGAAGCGCCTGTGTGTTTCTCAGAGAAATCACAGGTTGGCGAAAGCGTGTTCTCAGAGGCCCTCGACATCGTGTTCACATGACCACGACCTCGCCCCAGGGGCGCACCGAACTGCTCAGGCCGGACGGGAGCCCCGTCCGCGTGCTTGTGGTGGACGACGAGCTGTCGATCACGGAGCTGCTGTCCATGGCCCTGCGCTACGAGGGGTGGCAGATCCGGAGTGCCGGTGACGGCACGGGCGCCATCCAGACCGCCCGCGACTTCCGGCCCGACGCCGTCATCCTCGACATGATGCTGCCCGACATGGACGGGCTGGCCGTCCTCGGGCGGCTGCGCCGGGAACTGCCGGACGTGCCCGTGCTGTTCCTGACCGCCAAGGACGCCGTCGAGGACCGGATCGCCGGGCTGACGGCCGGCGGGGACGACTACGTCACCAAGCCGTTCAGCCTCGAAGAGGTCGTCGCGCGGCTGCGGGGGCTGATACGCCGCTCCGGTGCCGCCGACCGGCGCTCGGACTCCACGCTGGTCGTCGGCGACCTCACCCTCGACGAGGACAGCCACGAGGTGACCCGGGCCGGGGACAACATACATCTGACCGCCACCGAGTTCGAGCTGCTGCGGTTCCTGATGCGCAATCCGCGGCGCGTGCTCAGCAAGGCGCAGATCCTCGACCGCGTGTGGTCGTACGACTTCGGCGGCCAGGCCAACGTCGTCGAGCTGTACATCTCCTATCTGCGGCGGAAGATCGACGCCGGGCGCGAGCCGATGATCCACACGCGGCGCGGTGCCGGTTACCTGATCAAGCCCGCGGCGTCATGAGCGGACGGCGGCGGCCGGGTACGCAGCGGCGGGCGGGCAGGCGTTGGGCAGGCAAGCCGCGCACGCTGCGGACACGGCTCGTCGTCGCGTCCGTGGTGCTGATCGCCGTGGTGTGTGCGGTGATCGGAACGGTGACGACGCTGGCCCTCAGGTCCCATCTGTACGAGCAGTTGGACGGGCAACTCGACGGAGCGGCGTCCAGGGCCGCGCTCAGCCCACCCCGGGAGCCCGGTGACGACGGGACCGACGGGCCCGCGAAGAACAAGGTGGAGAGTCTCACCGACTTCGTCACGAAGGGGCCGCAGCCGGGCGGTACGGTCGCCGCCAAGATCGAGGGCGGCCGGATCACCGAGTCCGCGTACGGCGTCTCCGAGGACAAGTACCGCATCACCGCGCGGTCGCTGAACTCCGAGCAGAGAGCCGCCCTCGCCTCCGTGCCACAGACCGAGGAGACGCTGCGGACCGTCGACATCCCCGGCCTCGGTGAGTACCGGGTCGAGTACAAGAGCGGTGACAAGGGCAGCTACTACGTGGCCATCCCGACCACGGATGTCACCAACACCGTCAACACCCTCATCCTGGTCGAGATCAGCGTCACCGGCGCCGGTCTCGCCGCCGCCGGTCTCGCCGGTTCCGTACTGGTCGGCGTCGCCACCCGCCCCCTGCGCCGCGTCGCCGCCACCGCCACCCGGGTCTCCGAACTCCCCCTGCACACCGGCGAGGTGAACCTCAGCGAGCGGGTTCCCGACTCCGAGACCGACCCGTACACCGAGGTCGGGCAGGTCGGTGCCGCGCTCAACCGGATGCTCGACCACGTCCACGGGGCGCTGCACGCACGGCAGCAGAGCGAGACGCGGGTCCGACAGTTCGTCGCCGACGCCAGTCACGAGCTGCGCACCCCGCTCGCCTCCATCCGCGGCTACGCCGAACTCACCAGACGCGGGCGCGAGCACGTCGGGCCCGACACACGGCACGCCCTCGGCCGGATCGAGTCCGAGGCCGGCCGCATGACCCTGCTCGTCGAGGATCTGCTGCTGCTCGCCCGGCTCGACGCCGGCCGGCCCCTGCAGTTCGAGCAGACCGACCTCGTCCCGCTCGTCGTGGACACCATCAGCGACGCCCGTGCCGCCGGACAGGACCACAACTGGCGCCTCGACCTGCCCGACGAGCCCGCGCTCGTGTCGGCGGACGCGGCCCGGCTGCAACAGGTCCTGGTCAACCTGCTCGGCAACGCGCGCAGCCACACGCCACCCGGTACGACCGTCACCGCCCGCGTGCAGCGGCGCGGACCCTGGCTGTGCGTGGACGTGGAGGACAACGGGCAGGGCATCCCGGCCGAGTTGCTGCCGCACGTCTTCGAACGGTTCGCGCGCGGCGACTCCGCGCGTTCCCGCGCCCACGGTTCGACCGGCCTCGGCCTGGCCATCGTGCAGGCCGTGGCGACCGCGCACGGCGGTGCCGTGACCGTCGACAGCGTGCCCGGGCGGACCGTTTTCACCGTGCACCTGCCCGCGCTCCCGGCGCAGCCGCAGCCGGACATGAGCCGGCAACAGCACTCACAGGCACGCCACAGCGTCACCACATCGGCACGACAGGGCGCCTGACGAAAGTCGGTTCCATGCGAACCGACTCTTCTCCCGGCACCCTGCCGGCGCGGGAGCACCTCCCGGCCGCACCAGCCGGTACGCCTGTCCTGGACGTAGTGATCCCCGTCTACAACGAGGAGAAGGACCTCCAGCCGTGCGTCCGCAGACTGCACGAGCACCTCCACCGGACGTTCCCGTACGCGTTCCGCATCACGATCGCGGACAACGCCTCCATGGACACCACCCCGCAGGTGGCGCGGCAACTGGCGGCGGAGATCCCCGAGGTCACCACCTTCCGCCTGGAGCAGAAGGGGCGCGGCCGGGCCCTGCGGGCCGTCTGGTCCTCCTCGGACGCCCCGGTCCTCGCCTACATGGACGTGGACCTGTCCACCGACCTCAACGCCCTGCTGCCGCTGGTGGCGCCGCTGATCTCCGGCCATTCGGACCTCGCGATCGGCTCCCGGCTGGCCCGCAGTTCACGGGTGGTGCGCGGGCCCAAGCGGGAGTTCATCAGCCGGGCCTACAACCTCATCCTGCGCGGCTCGCTCCAGGCGCGGTTCTCGGACGCGCAGTGCGGCTTCAAGGCGATCCGCCGGGACGTGGCACAGGTGCTGCTGCCGCTCGTCGAGGACACCGGCTGGTTCTTCGACACCGAGATGCTGGTGCTCGCCGAGCGCGCGGGCCTCAGGATCCACGAGGTGCCGGTCGACTGGGTCGACGACCCCGACTCGACCGTGCACATCGTCAAGACCGCGACCGACGACCTCAAGGGCGTGTGGCGGGTCGGCAGGGCCCTGGCCACCGGTTCGCTCGCGCTGGACCGGCTCGCCCGGCCGTTCGGCGACGATCCGCGCGACCGTGACCTCGTGGACGTCCCGAAGGGACTGGCCCGCCAGCTGGTGGGGTTCTGCGTGGTCGGCGCCCTGTCCACCCTCTTCTACCTGCTGCTCTACAGCGGCTTCCGGGCCGTCACCGGCTCCCAGGTCGCCAACGCCCTCGCCCTGCTGGTCTCGGCGGTCGCCAACACCGCGGCCAACCGGCGGCTCACCTTCGGGGTGCGCGGGCGCGGCGGGGCCGTTCGGCACCAGGCGCAGGGCCTGGTCGTCTTCGGGATCGGGCTCGCCCTGACCAGTGGCTCGCTCGCGGCGCTGAACACGGCGACCTCCGAGCCCGCCCACTCCACCGAACTGGCCGTCCTCATCGCGGCCAACCTCGCGGCGACCGTGCTGCGCTTCCTGCTCTTCCGGGCGTGGGTGTTCCCCGACCGGCGCGAGGACGACTCTGCACGCGGCGCCTCGTCCCCGTACGACACCACCCCCTTCCGCGCCGGTGAAGTCGCGGACTCCTGGCGGGACGCCACCGTGCAGTTGCTGCCGGTGCGCCCGCACGACACCGATGCGAGGGACTTGCGATGACCGTCCACTTCGACCAACAGATCACCGACAGAGGCACGAGTGGGGGCACCCGGACGCGGTCCCCGCAACCCGCACCCGCGCCGCACGCCGGTGCCCCGGACCGGCGCTTCCCGCAGCGGCTGTGGCGCGGCCGCCCCGAGGACCCCCGCTGGGCCCGCCCGGCCTTCCTCGCCCTGCTGCTGGCAACGGCCGTGCTCTACCTGTACAACCTGAGCGCCTCCGGCTACGCCAACTCCTTCTACTCCGCGGCCGTGCAGGCCGGCAGCCAGTCCTGGAAGGCGTTCTTTTTCGGCTCGCTGGACGCGGCGAACGCCATCACCGTCGACAAGCCCCCGGCCGCCCTGTGGCCCATGGCCCTGTCCGTGCGGCTCTTCGGCCTCAGCTCCTGGGCGATCCTCGTGCCCGAGGTCTTCATGGGCGTCGGCACGGTGGCCGTCGTGTACGCGGCCGTGCGCCGCCGGTTCAGCCCCGCGGCCGGCCTGATCGCGGGCGCCGTGCTCGCGCTCACCCCCGTCGCGGCGCTGATGTTCCGCTTCAACAACCCGGACGCGATGCTGGCGCTGCTGATGGCGGCGGCCTGCTGGCTCGTCATCCGCGCCCTGGAGGAGGGCCGGACGAAGTGGCTGCTGTGGGCCGGTGCCGCGGTCGGCTTCGCCTTCCTCGCGAAGACGCTCCAGGCCTTCCTGATCCTGCCGCCGCTCGCCCTCGTCTACGGCGTCTGCGCCCCGGTACCGGTGCGGAAGCGGCTCGGGCAACTCGCCGCCGCCCTGGTCGCGATCGTCGTCTCCGGCGGCTGGTGGGTCGCGATCGTCGAACTCTGGCCCGCGTCCTCCCGCCCGTACATCGGCGGTTCGCAGAACAACAGCTTCCTGGAACTGACCTTCGGCTACAACGGTCTGGGCCGCCTCAACGGCGACGAGACCGGAAGCGTCGGTGGCGGCGGTGGCGGCGGTGGCGGCGGGAACGCCGGCGGCAACTGGGGCGAGACCGGCTGGGACCGGCTGTTCAGCTCCTCCATCGGCGGCCAGATCTCCTGGCTGATCCCGGCCGCGCTGATCCTGCTCGTCGCGGGGCTGGTGGCCACCCGCAAGGCCCGCCGGACCTCGGCGACCCGGGGCGCGTTCCTGGTGTGGGGCGGCGCGCTGCTCACCACCATGCTGGTCTTCAGCTACATGCAGGGCATCTTCCACGAGTACTACACGGTGGCCCTCGCCCCCTACATCGCCCCGCTGGTCGGCATGGGCGCGGCGCTGCTCTGGGAGAAGCGCGACAAGGCGTGGGCTTCGCTGACCCTGGCCGCCGCCATGACGGCGACCGCGGCCTGGGGGTACGTCCTGCTCAACCGTTCCTCCGACTACCTGCCCTGGCTCAAGTGGCTCGTCCTGGTCGGCGGTCTGACGGCGGCCCTCGGCCTGATCTTCGCCGGCCGGCTCGGCCGCCGACTGGCCCTGGGGGCGGCCGGGCTGGGCCTCGTCGCCGCGCTGGCCGGTCCGGCGGCGTACACCCTCACCACCGTGAACGAGGGGCACACCGGCTCGATCGTCACGGCGGGTCCGGCGGTCGCGGGCGGCCGCGGCGGCCCGGGCGGTGGCGGCGGCCCGGGCGGCGGCGGCTTCCCCGGTGGCGCCCCGGGCGGCGGCCAGAACCAGCGGAACGGCAACGGCAACGCCCAAGGGCAGCAGGGCAACGGCTTCCCCGGCGGCGGCTTCCCCGGTGGCGCCCCGGGCGGCGCCCAGAATCAGCAGGGCCAGAACCAGCAGAACGGCGACGGTGGCCGTACGGGCGGCGGTATGGAAGGCATGGGCGGCGGCGGTGGCGTCGGCGGTCTGCTCAACGGCGCGGGCGTCAGCGCGGAGGCGAAGAAGCTGCTGGAGACCGACGCCGACCGGTACACCTGGGCCGCGGCGGCCATCGGCGCCCAGAACGCGGCGAGTTACCAGCTGTCCACCGGCGACCCGGTGATGGCCATCGGCGGCTTCAACGGAACCGACCCGTCCCCGACCCTGGCCCAGTTCAAGCAGTACGTGGCGGACGGAAAGATCCACTACTTCATCGCCTCGGGCGGCATGGGCGGCGGCATGGGAGGCAGCGGCAACGGCACGTCCTCCCAGATCACCGCCTGGGTCGAGGCCAACTTCGAGAAGGTCACCGTCGGTTCGGCCACGTTCTACGACCTCACCCAGAAGGCGAGCAGCTGACACACCCCTGACCGGACGAAGGGCGGTGGCCGAAAGCCACCGCCCTTCACCGTCTCCGCCGAAACTTCGTTGTACGCCGTATAGGAACTGTTCTACGGTGTACAGCATGACGACGTCCCCCCAGGAAACGGCCCCGCCGCAGACGGCGCACGGAGGCCACCCGCAACGCTGGCTGATCCTCGGTGTCATCTGTCTCGCGCAGCTCACCGTGCTGCTCGACAACACGATCCTGAACGTGGCCATCCCCTCGCTCACCCGCGAGATGGACGCGACGACCGCCGACGTCCAGTGGATGATGAACGCCTACGCACTGGTGCAGTCCGGCCTGCTGCTCACCGCGGGCAACGCCGCCGACCGCTACGGCCGCAAGCTGCTGCTGATGTCGGGCCTGGCGATCTTCGGCGTGGGCTCGCTGGCGGCCGGGCTCTCGCAGAGCCCGGCCCAGCTGATCGCGGCCCGTGCGGGCATGGGCGTCGGCGGTGCGCTGCTGATGACCACGATCCTCGCGGTCGTCGTGCAGATCTTCGACGACCAGGAGCGGGTGAAGGCCATCGCGCTGTGGTCGACGGTCAGTTCGCTCGGGTTCGCGGCCGGGCCGCTGATCGGCGGTGTGATGCTGAACCACTTCTGGTGGGGTGCGATCTTCCTCATCAACATCCCCGTCGCGGTCGTGGGCCTGGTCGCGGTCGCCGCGCTGGTGCCGGAGTCGAAGCACAAGGCCGGTGACCGGCCCG
>NZ_JBEOXI010000062.1:0-36988 GCF_040296465.1 Streptomyces sp. NPDC002130 | reverse complement strand
GCCCCGAAGGACTGCAGCCGGAAGTCGTGCTGGTCGCTCCAGAAGGTGGGCAGGGGTGCGAAGGGTTGCAGATGGGCGTTGCCACCCACCAGCGCCTTCGCCGCGTGCCTGGCGGAGTCGGTCGGCACGGACCAGTGCTCGACCCGCCGGGGCACCCCGTCGTAGCGGGCGTTCGGGAAGCGGGCGACATCGCCGACCGCGACGACGTCGGGCCGGCCGCCGACGCGCAGGTGCTCGTCGGTGAGCACGCCGTCGCTCAGATCGAGCCCGTTGCCGTCGAGCCACTCGGTGTTGGCGACCGACCCCACGGACTCCACGACCACGTCGGCCATCAGTACGGTCCCGTCGGTGAGCACGACACCGGTGACGCGGTCGCCGCCCTCGAACCCGGCCACGCCCGCACCGAGCACGAAACGGACCCCGCGTTCCTCGTGCCGCGTGCGCAGCTCCCCGGCGAGCAGTTCGCCGAGCGGCCCGGTCATGGGCAGCGGCAGCGGATCGACCACGGTCACCTCGGCGGCACCGAGCCCGACCGCCGTGGCGGCCACCTCGCAGCCGATGAACCCGGCGCCGACCACGACGACCCGTGCGCCGGGCCGGGTCAGCTCGTCCCGCAGCACCCGGGCGTCGTCGATGGTCCGGACCGTGTGGCGGCCGGCGAGAGGCCCGGGGCAGCGCAGCCGACGGGGCCGCGTCCCGGTGGCGACGACCAGACCGTCGTAGGAGAGCACGGATCCGTCGTCGAGCTCGACGGTCCGCTCGGCGAGCCGGGCGGAGCCGATCCTCGCACCGAGCCGCCACTCCACATCCGTCGCGGACGCCTTCGGTGTGAAGGCCAGGGAGGCGAAGGACGCCTTGCCCGCGAGGACCTCCTTGGACAGCGGGGGCCGGTTGTACGGCGGGTGCGGCTCGTCGCCGATCACCGTGATGCCGCCGGTCCAGCCCGCGGCGCGCAGCTGCTCGGCGGCGCGCAGTCCGCCGAGGGAGGCGCCGGCGACGACGATGCGCCCGCTCATGTCAGTCCTCGATCCGGATGGCCTGCAGCGGACAGACGTCCGCGGCCTCCTCGACCTCGTCGCGCAGGGCGTCGCCGGGGTCGGGGACGTAGGCCAGGCGGCCGTCGTCGTCCATCCGGAAGACGTCGGGGGCCGAGAAGACGCACTGGCCGTGGTCCTGGCACTTGTTCATGTCGACGACGACCTTCATGGCCGGTCCTCCTGAATGTGAGGGCGTCGAAGCGGAAGGAAAGGGGGCCCGGCCGGAAGGGGCCGGGCCCCGGCCAACGGGGTGCGGTCGAACGCGCCCCGAACTCGTTTGGCTTCAAACAAGGTAGGCAGGGGCAGGGATCTGGTCAAGAGCTATCCGGATGGATAAATTCTTGCCCGGCCCTCTTGCGGGACCCCGCACCCACCCCTACCGTTTGGCATCAAACAAGCACCGGGCGGTCCTGGCTCCGCCGCGCCCGGACGCTCGCTCTCACGCCACCCGCCTCCCCGGCCCCGTGTCCCGGAGGTGTCCCGACGTCCGCCCGAGGAGACAACGGTGAGCGCTCACGATTCTGAAGAAGTCCGCCGCCACATGGACCGGCTCGCCGCCGACGGCATCGACGTGGTCCGGGTTACCTACCCCGACCTGATCGGCACCGACCGGGCGCGTGACGTGCTGCTCGAGGAGCTGCCCCGGGCCTGTGAGCACGGCCTGGCGTTCTGCCGGGCCGTCTACCACACCAGCCCGCAGGGGGATGTGGTGCCGGTCAGCGGTGGGCTGGACGCGGGGCTGCCGGACATCTGTGTCCGCCCGGACCTCGGCACGCTGGTGCCGCTGCCCTGGGAGCCGGGAGTGGCCGCCTGTCTGGGCGAGGTCGTCGACCCGGCGACCGGCGCGCCCGCGCCCGAGTCGCCCCGCGACCTGCTGCGGTCCGTCCTCGCCCGGTGTGCCGAACACGGGCTGCGGCCGGTGGTCGGGCCGGAGCTGGAGTACTTCCTGTGCGAGCCTGATCCGTCGGGCGGCTGGCGCCGTTACGCACCCGACCCTGGGGTCGTCTACACCGCCGGTCTGCGCGCCGACCCCGACAACCACCTGCTGCGCACCCTGCGCCACGTGCGTGATCTGAAGGTCGGGGCGATCAGCGGCAACCACGAGTTCGACGGCGGCCAGATCGAGATCAACCTGGCCCACTCGGAGGCCGTGTCGGCCGCCGACCGGTCCTTCCGCTTCAAGGCCGCGATCAAGGAACTGGCCCGCAAGGAGGGCCGGCTGGCCACCTTCATGGCCAAGCCCTTCAACGACGCCGGCGGCTCCGGCTTCCACCTCCACCTCTCCTGTGACGACGAGGAGGGCCACAACACCTTCGACGACCCGGCGAGCCCGTACGGCCTGTCCGCCACCGCCCGGCACGCCGTCGCCGGTGTCCTCGCCCACGCACCGGCCCTGGCCGCGCTGCTCAACCCCACGGTCAACTCGTACAAACGCTTCGGCCCGGACACCCTCGCGCCCTGGCTGATCGACTGGGGGCTGGACAACCGCAGCGCCATGGTGCGCATCCCGCCCGAGCGCGGCACCGGCGCCCGGCTCGAACTGCGCCTCGGCGACGCGAGCGCCAACCCCTACCTGGCCATCGCCGGGACGGTCGCCGCCGCGCTGCTGGGTGTGCTGGCCGGCGAGGAGCCGCCCGCCCCGCTGGAGGGGTACGGCTACGACACCGCCCGCTCGGCCGTCCTGCCGCAGACCCTGTCCGCCGCGCTGGACGCGCTGGAGGCGGACACCGCCCTGACCGACCTGCTCGGCAAGGGATTCACCACGTCCTTCCTCTCCTACAAGCGCGACGAGGTCGAACGCTTCCACCGGCACGTCACGGACTGGGAGTTCACCGAGTACGCCTACCACCTGTGACGCCGAGGAGCATGCCGATGACGACCGAGACCCCGACCGACGCCGTGCGCGAGCCGCTGCCCCTGGCCGAGGTGAACCTCGCCGACCTGGACCGCTTCACCGACGGTGTCACGCCCTGGCGGATGTTCCACACCCTGCGCCACGAGGACCCGGTGCACTGGCAGCCCGAGGAGGCGCCCAACTCCGGATTCTGGGCGCTGACCCGGCACGAGGACATCGTGCGGGTGGACCGCGACGCGGAGACCTTCACGTCGACGAAGTTCGTCAACCTGGAAGAAGTCGACGACGACCAGATCAACAAGCGCGCCTCGATCCTGGAACTGGACGGGGTGCGGCACCGGGCGCTGCGCAGCGTCATCCAGCGGCAGTTCGGCGCGAACGTGATCAGCGGGTACACCGACTTCCTGCGCGGGCTGACCGCGAGGACCCTCGACGCCGCCCTCGCCAAGGGCCGCTTCGACTTCGTCGAGGACGTCTCGGCGGACTTTCCCATCAACGTGCTCGCCCGGCTGCTGGACGTGCCCCCGGAGGACAACCAGAAGCTCATCGACTGGGGCAACCGCATCATCGGCCACACCGACCCCGACTACGCGGACGTCCTGCTGCACAGCGAGGAGAGCGAGCGCTACCGTGACCTGCCCTTCCGCTCCCCCGCCTCGCTGGAAGTCTTCGAGTACGGCCGCGAACTGGCCCGGCAGCGGCGCGGCGGCGACGGCACGGACCTGGTCTCCCGGCTGGTCAACACCACACCCCGGGACGGAGTCCCGCTCTCCCCGCAGGACTTCGACAACTACTTCCTGCTGCTGGTCGTCGCCGGCAACGAGACCACCCGGCACACCATCTCCCACTCGATGCTGGCCCTCATCCAGCACCCCGAGCAGCTGGCCCGCCTCCAGGAGGATCCCTCGCTGATCCCGGTCGCGGTCGAGGAGTTCCTGCGCTGGGCCTCCCCCGTCTACCACTTCCGCCGCACCGCCACGCGCGATGTCGAGCTGGGCGGCAAGCGAGTGAAGGAGGGCGACAAGGTCGTGATGTGGTTCGCCTCCGGCAACCGCGACGAGGAGGTCTTCGGCAACCCCTACGACTTCGACGTCACGCGCCGCGACAACGACCACGTCACCTTCGGCAAGGGCAGCCCCCACCTGTGCCTGGGCAACCTGCTCGCCCGCACCGAGATCCGCATCATGTTCGAGGAACTGATCCCTCGCCTGGCGGACATCCGCCTGGCCGGTGACGTCCCCCGGGTGCGCTCCAACTTCGTCAACGGCATCAAGAAGCTGCCCGTGGAGGTCACGCCGGCCTGACTCCCGCATTCACCAACCGAGTTGCGGCTCGCCCAGGACCTCGCTGCCGATGTGCGCGGCGAGTCTCCGGGCCCGTGGCAGATCGCCGAACTTGGTCACGTGCACGAAGACGGTGTGCTCCGCGATCCACCGTCCCTGCTGCGCCCGGTCACCGTGGAAGACGACCTGGACACCGTCGTACGGGGGCGCTCCGCAGTGGCCCGCCTCCGGTTCGTCGGGCCACCTGCCGTGCCATTCGATGGCGGCCGCGCCCCGGCCGAGGGCCGTCGCGAAGCGCTCCACCACGTCCCCCGGGGCAACCTCCTCGCTGACGTCGAGCGGCAGGTGCGCATCGAGGGCCGCGTCGTCCGCCGTCGTCACGTCGAGGTCGAACTCGGCATACCGGCCGGTCACCGGATCGGTGCGGGTTCTGAAGTGCTGGAAGGTCCCGCCGGGGAGGAGGGCGGCCATCCGCCGCACTTCCCCGGCCGTGCGCAGCTCGGCGGTGAGCCACACCTCCTCCTCCCGCTCCAGCAGCGCGCACAGGCGCCTGGCCTGTGTGTATGCCAGCCTCGCGTCGTCGGTGCGCAGAACGGGGTACGCCTTGGAGTTGCCCATGGACCGTACCGTCACACGCTTCGGTGCCGGCCGCCATCACGTTTCTTCCGGACCGCCCAGGCCTGCAGCAGCCGGACCGTCCGTCCGACGTGCTCCTCGTGCAGGTAGTGACCGCTGTCCGGCCAGTGGTCGACGCGGGAGCCGGGCACGTGCAGGGTGCCGCTTTCCCAGTCGGCCGCCTCCGCCGAGGTCCAGACCGGTGTGCATGCCGGCGTAGGACTGGGCGATGACGTGGTCAGGGGTGCCGGGCATGGTGCGGACGTGGGCGGTACACAGTCCGGCGGGGGCGGTCGTGCCGAACGCGGCCGCGAC
The DNA here is from genome assembly GCF_040296465.1 of Streptomyces sp. NPDC002130. NCBI lineage: Bacteria > Bacillati > Actinomycetota > Actinomycetes > Kitasatosporales > Streptomycetaceae > Streptomyces > Streptomyces sp. NPDC002130. The sequence continues at coordinate 31,883 of NZ_JBEOXI010000062.1, read as the reverse complement.
GAAGGATGCGGTTACCGAAGAGTTGCGGGCTCCCGGGCCTCAGGGATCCCGCGGATGTGCATCGCTTGGCGGTCGGCGGGACGCTGGTGAGGTCAGCATGGTCACGCCTCCCGAGGAGATCGTCATGGACACCGCCACCCTGGAAGAGATGCGGACCGCGCTGAGGGGGCCGGTGATCGGCCCGCCGGACTCCGGTTACGACCAGGCCCGCAAGATCTACAACGCGATGATCGACAAACGGCCCGCCGCCTTCGTCCCGTGCACGGACACCGCCGACGTGATGGCCGCGGTCACCTACGTCCGTGACCACGGCCTGGAACTCGCCGTGCGGGGCGGCGGTCACAGCGGCCCCGGCCTCTGCCTGGTGGACGACGGCGTCACGGTCGACCTGTCGCCGATGCGCTGGGTGCGGGTCGACCCCGAGGCGCGGACCGCCGAGGTCGGCGGCGGCAGTCACCTCGGCGACCTCGACCACGCCACCCAGGCCTTCGGCCTCGCCACTCCCACCGGCATCATCTCCATGACGGGCGTCGGAGGTCTGACGCTCGGCGGCGGCCACGGCTATCTCACGCGCAAGTACGGGCTGACCGTGGACAACTTGCTCTCCGCCGACGTGGTGCTGGCAGACGGCGGTTTCGTCACCGCGAGCGAGACCGAGCACCCGGACCTGTTCTGGGCCCTGCGGGGCGGCGGTGGCAACTTCGGCATCGCGACCTCCCTCACCTACCGGCTGCACCCGGTGGGCACGGTCGGGGTCGGGGTGAGCGTGTGGCCGGTCGACAGCACGGGCGAGGTGCTGGCCTGGTACCGGGAGTTCCTCCCCGCTGCTCCCGAGGACGTCTACGGCTTCTTCGCCGTCCTCGTCGTCCCGCCCGGCCCGCCCTTCCCGGAGGAACTCCACGGGCGGAAGGTGTGCGGCATCGTGTGGTGCTGCACGAGTGATCCGGCCCGGCTCGACGAGACCCTGTCGGTGGTGAACGACCCGGGCAGGCCCGCCTTCCACTTCACGACGCCGATGCCGTACGACGCGTTGCAGACCATGTTCGACGAGCTGATCCCCACCGGCTACCAGTGGTACTGGCGGGGCGACTTCTTCGACCACATCCCCGACGCAGCACTGGACGTGCACCTGGAGTACGGCCGGAACATCCCGACGCCGCTCTCGCTGATGCACCTCTACCCGATCGACGGAGCCGCCCACCGGGTCGGCCCGGACGACACCGCGTGGAGCTACCGGGACGCGCACTGGTCCGGCGTCTTCGCCGGTGTCGACCCGGACCCGGCCAACGCCGAGACGATCAGGCGGTGGTGCGTGGGCTACCAGGAGGAGCTGCACCCGTACTCGATGGGCGGCTCGTACGTGAACTTCATGGGCTCGGGCGAGGGCGAGGAACGGGTCCGGGCGACGTACCGCGACCACTACGACAGGCTCGCCCGGGTCAAGCGGACCTACGACCCGGACAACTTCTTCCACGCCAATCAGAACATCCGCCCGGCGCGCGGGTGACGGCCATGGGCCGGATGGTCGACGCCGACGGCGTGCAACTCTGGGTGGAGCAGCGGGGCGAGGGACCCGACGTCCTGCTCGTCGCGGGGCTCGGGGACCCCGCTGAGGCGTGGCAGCCACAGCTCGACGGGTTCGCGGACCGCTACCGGCTCACCGCGTTCGACAACCGCGGCTCGGGCCGCAGCCCGCTGCCCGACGGCCCGCTCTCCGTAGCAGGGATGGCCGACGACGCGGCGGCGCTGCTGCGCGCGCTCCGGGTCCCGAGGGCTCACATCGCGGGCTTCTCAGGCGGCAGTTTCATCGCCCAGGAACTGGCCCTCCGTCACCCCGGCCTGGTCCGCAGCCTCGTCCTCATGAGCACGATGGCCCGCCCGGATCCCTACTTCCGGACCATGACGCGCTTCTGGAACTGGATGGTCGAACGCGCCCCGGACGAACGGGCCATGCTGGAAGCGTTCTATCTGTGGGTCTACACTCCGCGTGCCCATGACGACGGCATGGTGGACCGCTTCATCGACGAGACCCTGGCCTTCGAGCATCCGCAGTCCGCCGAGGCCTTCCAGCGCCAGCTCGCGGCGTTCGCCGGTCACGACGCCCTCGGCCGCCTCGGCGGCATCAGCGTCCCGACCCTCGTGCTCGCCGGTGAACGCGACCTCGCCACACCGCCGCGCCTCGGCCGGGCGGTCGCGGACAGCATCCCGGGCGCCGTGTTCGAGGTGCTGCCCGGGGAGGCGCATCAGCCGTTCCAGGAGGTGCCGGAGGTGTTCAACGCGCGGGTCGGCGCCTTCTGGACGGCGCCACCCCCGGCACCGGCTCCGGCACCGCTTCCGGAGCCACCTCCGCCGGCACCGCACCCCGGACCCACGTACCGCGCCTGCTGCGCACCCCCGTACCGCCGCCCGCCGCCGACGGCCCCCGCACGGTCTGGGACCCCGACGGCACCGTCCTGGTCACCGGCGGTACGGGATCGCTCGGCGCGCACTTCGCCCGCCACCTGGTCACCGACCACGGCGTCCGCCACCTGCTGCTGGTCAGCCGGCGCGGCCCGGACGCCCCGGGCGCCGCCGAGCTGTGCTCCGAACTGGAGGCGCTGGGCGCGTCCGTGACCGTGGCCGCCGCGGACGTCGCCGACCGCACCGCCCTCGCGGACGTCCTGGCCTCGGTGCCGACGGCGCACCCGCTGCGCGGTGTCGTCCACACCGCGGGCGTCCTCGACGACGGTGTCGTCGACGCGCAGACCCCGCAGCGGCTCGACGCCGTGCTGCGGCCCAAGGCCGACGCGGCGTGGCACCTGCACGAGCTGACCCGGGACTCCGGCCTGACGGCGTTCGTGCTCTTCTCGTCCGTGGCCGCAGCCGTCGGAGGCCCCGGCCAGTCCACCTACGCCGCGGCCAACGCCCACCTGGACGCGCTCGCCCGGCACCGTGCCGCCTCGGGCCTGCCGGCCACGTCCATCGCCTGGGGCCTGTGGGAGCAGGCGACGGGACTGACGGGCGGCCTGACCGAGACGGACCTGAAGCGGATCGCCCGCAGCGGCTTCCGCACCGTCCCGCAGGAGCTCGGCACCGCCCTGTTCGACCTGGCTCTGGACACCGGCCGCCCGTACCTGGTGGCCACCCCGCTCGACATCCCGGTCCTGCGCCGCCAGCCACAGGTCCCGGTGCTGCTCAGGTCGCTGGTGCGGGTGCCGGTCCGGGCCAGGGCGCGCGGCGCGGCCGACGCGGGGCCCGGGCTCGCCGACCGGCTCGCCGGACTCGACGAGGCCGCCCAGCACACGCTCGTCCTCGACGCCGTGTCGGCCGAGATCGCCCGGGTCCTCGGCCGCTCCGGCACCATCGACCCCGAACGCCCCCTGCACAGCGCCGGTTTCGACTCGCTCACCTCCGTCGAGCTGCGCAACCGGCTCGCCACGGTCACCGGCCTGCGCCTGCCCGCCACCCTGGTCTTCGACCACCCGACGCCCCGGGCCCTGGCCGCACACCTGCGCGGCGAACTCCTCGCCCCCCAGGGCGACACCGAGCCGGGCCCGGCTGTCGACTACGCCGCCGACCTCGACCTGCCCGCCGACATCCGACCCGCGGACGAGGTCGTCCGCACCGTCACCGACCCGTCGGACATCCTCGTCACCGGCGCGAGCGGATTCCTCGGCGCGTTCCTGGTGCGCGACCTGATGCGCACCACGACCGCCCGCCTGCACTGCCTGGTGCGCGGCGCGGACGACGCGGCGGCGTACGAGCGGCTGCGCTCCAGCCTCACCTGGTACCGCGTCTGGGACGAGATCGACGAGAGCCGGCTGCTGGTCCGCGCCGGAGACCTGGCCGAGGAACGACTCGGCCTGACCGAGGAGGAGTTCGACGGCCTCGCCCGCACCGTGGACGCCGTCTACCACGCGGGCGCCACCGTGCACTGGCTCCACCCCTACGAGGCACTGCGCGCGGCCAACGTCCACGGCACCCGGGAGATCCTGCGCCTGGCGGCCCGCCACCGCACGGTCCCGGTGCACTACATCTCCACCGTCGGCGTCTTCGACGGCCCGGTCACGCCGGGCGTCCCCCTGAAGGTGACCGACCCGACCGGCCCCGCCGAAGCCCTGCCCAGCGGCTACCTCCAGTCCAAGTGGGTCGCCGAACAGCTCGTCGAAATCGCCCGGGAGCGCGGACTGCCCGTGTCGGTGCACCGCGTCGACGTCATCTCCGGCGACACCCGCAACGGGGCCTGCCAGACCCGCGACTTCGTCTGGCTCAGCCTCAAGGGCCTCCTCCAGGCGCAGGCCGCGCCGGCCGGCGTCGGAGGCCGCTTCCACCTGCTGCCCGTCGACTACGTCAGCGCCGCCATCGTCGGCATCTCCCGGCGCGAGCCGGCCGGCGGCACCTTCCACCTGTTCAACCGCACCTCGCTGAGCCTCGCGGACTGCGTGGCGTACCTGCGCGAACTCGGGTACCGGCTCGACGAGACCGACCGGGAGCGGTGGAGCGCCGCGGTGCGCTCCGACCGGGACAACGCCCTGCTGCCGCTGCTGCACGCCTTCGAGATGATGACGTCCGACACCGACGGCTTCTACCCGCCCATCGACACCGCCGAGACCGAGGCGGCACTGGCCGGCACGGACATCGCCTGCCCGCCCCTGACGCGCGAACTCTTCGCCAAGTACGTGGAGTTCTTCGTCCAGGAAGGGCACTTCCCGCCCGCAGCGTGACCCCTGAGGTCCGCCGACCGGACACCACAGGCCGCCCGGCCGCTCCCCGTCGAGCGGCCGGGCGGCCCGCCCCATTTCCCCTTTCCGTCCCCTCGTACGTGAAGCCGAGGTATCGCCATGGGCACCGCACGGGTACGTTCGTTCTCCGAGATCGAGGCCGCCTTCGTCGAGTACGTCCAGCGGACCGTCTACTGCACGATGGTCACCGTCGACCGGCACAACCGCCCCCGGGCCCGGGTCGTCCAGCCCGTCTGGGAGACCGTCGACGGGCGCCCCGTCGGGTGGCTGGCGGTCTTCCGCACCCCGGTGAAGGCCGCCCACCTGGCGCACAACCCCCATACGACGTACGCGTACTGGCACCCCCGCCAGGACGCGGTGTTCGTCGACAGCGTCTCGGCCTGGGCGCCCGACCGGGACACCAAGCTGCGGGCCTGGGAGCTGTACCGCCGCAACAGTCCCCCGGGCGTCGGCTACGACCCCCACCTGTACTGGAGCGCCGGCCCCGACAGCCCCGACTACCACCTGCTGCGCATCGACCCCTGGCGCGTCCAGGTCCTGCGCGGCTCGGATCTGAGCAGCCGCATCTGGGCGACCGACCCGCCGCCGCACCCTTGACCCGCCCTGTCTGCGACTGACGCTCAAGGCCGCGCGGGCGCCCTCCCAGCCGGATTGCCCGGCACGATCCGCGTGCGGTCCGGCGGGACCGGCGTCGTACCGCCGTCCAGCGCGGGCTGCTGCGCGAGCGGTTCGCCCGGTTCCCCATCGCCGACGACCAGATCGCCCCGACCCGGCTCGGGAACGCCATCCGCCGCTTCGAGGAGTACGGCTGGGACCGCTACCGCCTCGACACCCAGCTGCTGTGGAACGAACTCACCGGCTGCGTCCCGGACCAGATCCGCCGCCAGAGCGAACTCGCCCGCGCCAGCGTCGACTTCTTCGTCGCCCTGCTGTCCGGCCACGTCGCCGTCGCCCTGGCGGCGGCGCTCGCCCTGGGGGCCGGAAGCCGGCCGGACCGCCTCGCCCTGACGAGCACCCTCGTCGTCCTCACCGTGCTCGTGCCGGTCTGGTACCGGTCGGCGGTCACCGCCACCGACGAGTGGGCGGCGGCCGTCCGCGCGCTGGTCAACACCGGCCGCAAACCCCTCGCGGCCTCTCTCGGCCTCGCCCTCCCGCAGACCCTCGCCGCGGAACGCGACATGTGGACGATGGTGTCCCGGCTCTCCCGCATCCCCTACCACGAACGCGCCGCGGCCCTGGACCCGTACCGCGCCGAACCCACCACCGACCCGGTCTGACAGGCCCGTCCGGCTCGCGGACGGTCGGAATCCGGTCGCCCGCGGCCTCCGGCCGAGCCCACGGTCCGGGCGTGGCCGGCCGGCCGAACCGGACCCAGGCACAGCCGAGGGGCCTCGTCGCGGCACGCCGGGCCCGCCGGCCGGGGCCGAGGTGGTGGCGCCCGATGCATCTCCCACCGATACCAAGACGTCGTAATCGCGCCGTTTTCGGTACGTGGCGTACGGCGAGGTGAGCGACGGGTCCAGCGGCGCGAGAATGGTGAGTGCCTGACAGCGGCTCTGCGAGAGCAGGCACGCTGCGAGAGTCTCAGGCTCACCCTCCCGGATCAGGCCGCCCCCACATGTGATCGGACCGTCTTCAGACCGGCACGCACGCGCCGGAACGGAGGACTGACTCATGGCCACCCCACTCACCGCCGCCCGGCTCGTCGCCGCGTTGAAAGCCGAGGGCTGCGCGGTTCACGAAGTCGCCGGCTGGCGCACCAACAACCGCAACCACAAGGGACCTTGGGGTCCTGTGCACGGCGTGGTGATCCATCACACCGTCACCGGCCCCGGCACGGACGTCGTCGGGCTGATCTTCCACGGCCACAGTGCCCTGCCCGGCCCGCTCGCGGCCGGGTGCATCACCAAGGACGGCGTCGTCCACCTCACCGGCAACGGCCGGGCCAACCATGCCGGCGGCGGGGACGGTGACGTCCTCGACGCCGTCATCGGCGAGTCGTACGGCACGTATCCGCCCCCGACGCACGAGCACGACGGGTCGGCCGGCGCCGTCGACGGCAACGCCCGGTTCTACGGCTGGGAGTGCGAGAACAAGGGCGACGGCAGGGACCCCTGGCCGCCCGCCCAGTACCTCGCGATGGTCAAGGCCACCGCCGCGGTCTGCCGCGCGCACGGCTGGGGCCCCAAGAGCGCCATCGGCCACCTGGAATGGAGCGACTGGAAAGTCGACCCGCGCGGATTCGACATGGCCGGCTTCCGCCGTGACGTCGCCGACGCCCTGGCCCTCCCGGCGGGCCGGTGGGAAGGAGAGGACCCCATGCCCCAGTACGTCAACCTCGGTGCCGCCGAGCAGTACGACCTCGCGCCCGGCGCCTGGGACTCGGTCGAGTTCACCGCGGAGTGGACCGACGAGACCGGCGACCACGCCACCGGCGGAAGCGTCTTCGCCCGCGGTCCGGCCCGCTTCAGCGGAACCCTCAGCCTGCACATCGACGGACTGCCGGCGGGCGCCGTCGTCCAGGCGCGCATGACGGAGTACGAGGACGACGAGCAGCGCGTGGACCATCCGATCCACGAGATCGTCGGGACGGGCGGCGGCACCTTCGTGGTCCTGCCCGTGGCGAAGCGGGTCGCGTCGGGCCGGAGCATGCGGGTGCGGCTGCTGAACCAGGCCGCCGTACCGGTCACCGTCGTGAGCGCCGTGCTGACCGTACTGGTGTGGAAGGAGACCTGAGGCCCCGGCCGCGAGATCCCGCCCAGCGGGTCCTGACCGAACTCACCACGGCCCCGCGGGAGACGATCGCCCGTCCCGGCACGTATACGCGGGCATGAACCGAAGCGAGCCATGTCCGTTACGAGTTGAACGAATGCACGGCCCTGTGATTAGGGTGCGGGCGATGTTCTGCGCACACTCCCTCCCTTCACTCCCCGCCGGAAGAGGCGCCCGCGCCTCGAGTCGCTTCGGGAGGGCCCATGAGTGACACGATGACCGCGGTCCGCCCGGGCGCGGAGACGACCCCGGTGGCGCGCACCGAAGAGCAGGACGCCGCGGCCCGCCCGGTCCGGCAGCGGGACGCGTTCTTCGACAACGCCAAGTACCTCGCGATCGTGCTCGTGGCCGTGGGGCACGCCTGGGAGCCACTGCGCCAGGGGAGCAGGACCGTCACCGCCCTCTACACCCTCGTCTACGCCTTCCACATGCCGGCGTTCATCATCATCTCCGGCTACTTCTCGCGCACCTTCGACGGCAGCCCTGCCCGGCTCAAGCGTCTGGTCACCGGCGTCGTCGTGCCGTACGTGGTGTTCGAGACGGCGTACACCCTGTTCACGCGCTGGTCCAGCCAGGACGCCGACCGCCCGGTCAGCCTGCTGGACCCCCTGTACCTCACCTGGTTCCTCGCGGCGCTGTTCGTCTGGCGGCTGACCACACCGCTGTGGCGGCTGGTGCGGTGGCCGCTCCCGCTCGCCCTGGTCATCGCGATGGCGGCGACGACCGCGCCGTCCATCGGACACGACCTCGATCTGCAGCGCACCCTGCAGTTCCTGCCGTACTTCGTGTTCGGTCTGCTGCTGCGGCCGGAGCACTTCCGGCTGGTACGACGGCGTGCGGTACGGATCCTCGCCGTGCCGGTGGCCGCCTGCGCCCTGGGCCTGGCGTACTGGGCGGTTCCGCGGATGGACTACGCCTGGTTCTTTCACGCGGACAGCGCCCCGGAACTGGGCGTCCCCCTCTGGTACGGGCCCCTGATGACCCTGGCCGTCTTCGGCTGCTCCCTCGTCCTGGTCGGCTGCTTCCTCGCCTGGGTGCCCGGGCGGCGGACCTGGTTCACGATGCTCGGCGCCGGAACCCTGTCCGGCTACCTGCTGCACGGTTTCGTCGCGCAGGCCGCGAAGCACTGGGGCTGGTACGAGCCGGCCTGGGTCCGCGGGCCGGCCGGCGTGATCGCGGCCACCCTGGTCGCCGCCGTGGTCGTCACCGCGCTGTGCACACCGCGCGTACGGCGGGTCTTCCGCTGCGTGACGGAGCCCCGGATGGCGTTGGCCTTCAACGACACGGCCACCGGCCGGGCCGGCGCCCGCCGAGCTGCGCCCTGACCGCCCGTCCCGCACGCTGGAAGGACTTCACACGTCTCGGCGAGGGAGTACCGGCATGGCGAAGGGCCGCAGCGAGGGCGGGAAACCGAAGAAGGGTGACAAGGTCACCTGGAGCAGTCACGGCAGCCGCACCGAGGGCGAGGTGGAGCGGGAGATCACCGAACGGACGGAGGCATCCGGCCGCACGGTCGACGCCTCGCCGGACGACCCGCAGTACGAAGTGCGCAGCGACAAGTCCGGCAGGACCGCGGTGCACAAGCCGTCCGCGCTCAAGAAGAAGAAGTGACGCGGCGTGGACACCGGGGCACGCGAGGAGACCTGGAACGACTTCCGTGAGCTGGTGAACATGACACCGGCCGGTCTCGAGAAGTGGCTGGAGTCCGACGACTCGCAGAACGCCGGACAGCACCAGGACGGCGGCGAGTCCACCGGACACGCCTCCGGCCGTCGGATCGTGGCGATCCTGCGGGCCGAGAAGGGCGACCTCACGGACGACGACTACCGGCACATGCGCAAGGTCGTCGGCTATGTCCGCCGTCACCTGGCCCAGCGGCCCTCCGGGGACGTGCGGGACTCACGGTGGCGGTACTCCCTGATGAACTGGGGCCACGACCCGCTCGGCGGGTGACGGCCCGGCGGGGAGCGCCCCGCAGGGATCCCCGGGAGGCACGATGCCCCCTGGGGTCATGCCGCGCCGGTCTCCTGCGGGGCCGCTGCCACTCCGTTCAGCGCCTGGCTCATCTGGTGCTGCGTCTCTTCGGCGACCACACGGGCCTCCTCCACGACGTCACCGCGTTCGCGGATGAGGCTCTCGTAGATCGGCAGTTCTCCGGTCGATACCGAGTCGGTCTTCACAGTGCTGTTCCTATCGCTTTGCAAGCGGGATCTGAGGGGTCCGAGTAAGTCTGCGTCACGGCCCCCCACCGTGTTACTCACCCCCGGGGTGTCCAGATTTCCGTCACGTGTTTCGCAAATTCCACACGTTTGCCGCCGTGGCTGCGCGTGACGTGGGCTGCCGTGGGCCGTGTGCGATCCGCATACGAAAGGGCCCCGGGAATCGCTTCCCGGGGCCCTCTGCGCGGATGTCGTCAGAGCGACGTCGTGTGGACGCCGGCGTTCGCGCCCGCGGCCGCGCCCGCCGGCGAGACGACCGCCTGCACGGCGGCGCAGGCCTCGCCGGTCAGGGGACCGACCAGGCCGGCCGAGAGGCCGCCCACGAGGCCCGCGGAGACATCGACGCCGCCCGCGTTGCCGCCGGCGACGGCGTCCAGGTCGGCGTCGGTGAGCTCGGCGGTGTCGACCCGAGAGGTGAGGTTCATGGGGGTGTTTCCCTTCGCGTGAATGTCTCGCAGTGGCGGTGAGCGCGGGTGCTCGCAGGAATCCGGAGACCGGGATTCCGCCCCGGCCGCTCCCGCCGTGCGCAGGATCAAAGCACTCCCCGGAGGAGAGATCCAACCGCCCGCCGGCGCCGCACGCCTCCTCGCGGCCACCGCCTTCACCGCTGTGACCCCCGGGTCACGGGATGCGCCCATTCCTTCACACACCCCGACGCCCGGCCGGGCGCGGGACTCTTGCGCCCCGATTCCCGAAGCGGGCACTTCACCGCCAAATCCCCAGGTTGCGGCCGGCACGCGGCGGCGTCCCGGGCACCGCGCGACATCCCGGCGCACGGTGTGCAGATGTCCTGGATGTTCGGGCCCCGTCTCCGTCTGGCCACGCTCCGGTCCCGCCAGGCCGCGAGCCCCACGACACGGTGACCTCCGCAAGGCGACCCCTGCGGCCATGGCGTCCGCCGACATGAGCGCTCCCCGACCCCGGCCCCGGTCCCTGACATCTGTCAGGGACCGTTGCGCGATTCGCCTTCCTAGGCTCGCGGTGCGCAATGCCCTGTCAGCCCAGCCGCGAGGAGCATCATGTCCCTGTACACGCGTGTGGCCGCCACGCTGAGCGTCTCCGCTTCGTTGCTCGGCCTCGTCGGACTCGCACCGCAGGCATCAGCCTCGGCGTCGTCGGACGGCACGCACTGCTCCGTGGTGGTGGAGCGGGTGAAGCCGGGTGAGAAGTTCTCCCAGGTGAAGAGCCGGACCTGTTCCGACACCGGGACGGCGGCGGTCGACCGCAGCGGCCGGACCCTGCTCATGACCTGGTACGAGCACGCGGAGTACGGCGGCGACAGCACCGACGTGTACGGGGACTACGGCCCCTGCGACGCGGACGGCTATGTCCTGAGCACCGGCACGTGGTGGCGCTCGATCTCCTCGTTCATCACCTACAACAGCTGCGACGGCCAGCAGGCCGTCCTCAACGACGGCCACAGCGCCGTCTATTACTACGGGTTCGGCACGCCGAACGTGGGTGGCCGAGCGAACGACAACATCGGCTGGTTCAAGGTGTGGGACGCCCTCTAGGCCCACGCGGCAGCCTTGCCCCAGGCATGCCGGTCCGCCCGCTGAACCAAACGAAACTGCCTAGGAGTCCTGCCCCCCGTCAGGCCACGGCCCCGTCCCCTCAGCGGCCGCCCCCCGCCCCTCTCAGGCCACCCCCGCCGGCTGCATCAGCCGGGCCAGCAGGTCGTCCAGGGTGACCAGGCCCGAGAGTCGGCCGGAGCCGTCGCGGACCACGGCCAGGGACGACCGGCGGCGGCGCAGCACCTCGATCGCGTCGGCGACCGTCGCGGTCTCCGCCAGCTCGGGCACCGGCCGGGCGAGGTCCCGGGCGGTCGTGGCGCGGCCCCGGGCCCGGGCCACCAGAGCGTCCCGGGCGTGCACCGAGCCGAGGACGGAGCCGTTCTCCCGGACCAGCAGCCGGGTGCGGTCGTGCTCGGCTGCGAAGCGCAGCAGCGCGTCGAGGTCCGCTTCGCCCTCGACCCAGGTGATCTCGGCGGCCGGGATCCGCAGCGCGGCGACCGGCGTCTCCGGCTCCGTCAGCGAGCGGGTCAGCAGCTCCGAGTCGGTCGCGCTGATCAGACCCAGCCGCTCCGACTCCTCCACCAGGTGCGTCAGCTGCTCCCGGTTGTGCACCGAGGCCAGCTCGTCGCGCGGGGCCACCCGGCACAGCCGTACCAGGGCGTTGCTCACCCGGTTGAGCAGCCGGATCAGCGGACGTACGGCCCGCACCACCGCCCGGAAGGGCGGCGACAGCAGCATCGCCGAACGCTCGGGGTGGGCGATCGCCCACGACTTGGGCGCCATCTCGCCGACCACCATGTGCAGGAACACCACCACGAACATCGCCACTGCGAAGGCCACGCCGTAGCTCACGGCACTGGGCAGGCCCAGGGTGTGCAGCAGCGGGTCGAGTTCGTGCGAGATCGCCGGCTTGGACACCGAGCCCAGGCCCAGGGTGCACACGGTGATGCCCAGCTGGGCGCCGGCCAGCATCAGCGACAGCTCGCGCATCCCGGCCAGGGCCGCCCCGGCGCCGCGCCGCCCCTCGGCGGCCGCCTTCTCCATGCGGTGCCGTTTGGCGGCGACGAGGGCGAACTCGGCCGCGACGAAGAAGCCACTGCCGATCAGCAGCAGCACGGTCACGAAGACCGCCATCGGGAAACTCACGCCATCTCCTCGGCTTCCGCGGCCTCCACGAGCGGGCCGATCCGGACGCGGTCGGCCACGTGCCGGTCCAGCGTTCGGACGTCGATCACGGCCCGGCCGCCCTCGGGCAGCTCGACCGTGACCCGGTCGCCGACCGTCGGGAAGCGGCCGAGCCGGTCCACGACCAGACCGGCCACGGTGTCGTAGTCGTCGTCCTCCGGCAGCCGGACACCGGTCGCCTCGGCCACCTCGTCCACCCGGCGGCCGGCGTCCACCAGCCAGCCGTCGCCGTCCGCGACGGCGAGCAGGGTGACCTTGTCGGACTCGTCGGCGATGTCACCGACCAGCTCCTCGGCGATGTCCTCGTACGTGACGACGCCCGCCACGCCGCCGTGCTCGTCCAGGACGACCGCGAACTCGTCGTCGTGCTCCCGCATCCGCGTCACCGCGTCGGGCAGCGCGAGCGTGTCCGGCAGCAGCAGCGGTCGCCGGGCCACCTCGCCGGCCCGCGCCCCGGCAAGCCGGGCCGCGGGCAGCGCCATCAGCTCGCGCACGCCCAGCACGCCCACGATGTCGTCCGGGTGGTCGCCGAGCACCGGGTAGTTGGAGTGGCCGTGCCGGGCGATCAGGCCGATCGCCTCCTCGGCGCCGGCGTCCTTGCGGACGAACACGGCGTCGGCGCGCGGCACCATCACCTCGTCGAGGGCGCGCTCGGAGAACTCCAGCGCGTGGTCCAGCAGCGCGGCGGTGTCCTCCGGCAGCTCCCCTTGCTCATGGGACTCGCCGATGAGATGGCCCAGCTCCTCCAGCGTGGCGCCGTGGTGCAGCTCCTCGACGGGCTCGATCCCCACCTTGCGCAGCAGCCGGTCGGCCGCGCCGTCGAAGATCCGTACGACGGGGCCGACGACCCTCAGATACGCCAGGGTGGACGGGGCCAGCGCCTTCGCCAGCCGCTCGGGCACGGCGATCGCGAGGTTCTTCGGGGCGAGTTCGCCGAGGACCATCTGCACGACCGTGGCCAGTACGAAGGCGAGCACGACGGCGATGGTGCCGACGGCCGCGTCGGGCAGGCCGAGGCCCGACAGGGCCGGCCTGAGCAGCGCGGACACCGACGGCTCGGCGATGAAGCCGACCACCAGGCCGGTCACGGTGATGCCCAGTTGCGCGCCGGACAGCATGAACGACAGCCGCTCCAGCACCTTGAGGGCACGGGCGGCCTTGCGGTCCCCGGCCTCGGCCTCACGCGCGAGGGTGAGCCGGTCGGCGGAGACGTAGGCGAACTCCTGGGCGACGAAGTAGCCGGTGCCGGCGGTCAGCACGAACACGGCGAGCAGGCCCAGCAGGGCCTCGGCGGCACTCATCCGACACCACCCCGCCGTGTGCCGCGATCACTGGTGCTGTGGCGGGATGGTCGGGGACTGTGCCCCGGAGGGTCCGTCGATCTGGCGGACAAGAACGTGCTCCTTGGACGTGTGGTGTGTCATCCGGTACAACGCTCGTCGTCGCGCCGGTGTTCCCGGATTCTACGGCCGTGTAGATGAAGCGGCCCGGCGACGCGGGGCCCAGGTCACCCTGCTCACTCCTCGCGCAGGTCCCCCGCCAGATCCGGCACCAGCCCCCGCATCGCCGCACACTGGTCCGGCCCCATGAAGCGGGCCAGGGACTCGGTGACCGTCTCGGCGAGCGAGGCGGAGGCTTCCCTCAGCAGCCGGCGGGCCTTGTCCGTGAGGGTGACCTCGACGCCCCGCTTGTCGCCGCAGACCGATCTGCGAGTGACGAGGCCGGCGTGCTGGAGGCAGGCGATCTGGTAGGTGAGGCGGGTCTTCGGGCGGCCGAGGAGCTCCGCGACCCGGGTCATGCGCAGGCCGCCCTCGGGCTGTTCCGCGAGCAGGCACAGCACCAGGAACTCGTCGTGTGAGACGTCCAGCCTGTCCTTCACGACCGCGCGCAGCCGTTGCTCCACCGCTCCCGTCGCGGCCAGCAGCAGCATCCAGGCGCGCAACTCCGGCGGCAGCAGCCCGCCACCGCCGTGGGACGGGCATTCGGGCAGGTCGGTGGGGTGCTCCTCCGGGTCGGACATGCCGTCGAGTCTACCTGTCGTCCAAATTTGGAGAAGCGGGGTTGTTCAAATTTGGATGAGCGGCTAGCGTGCCCAGCAGTCCTTCAGTCATCCAAATTTGCACTACTTGCCGAGGAGAACGATCATGACCGTCGCCGTGGAAACCGGACAGTGGCAGCTCGACGCGACCGCCTCGACCGTCGGCATCCGGCACAGGACCATGTGGGGTCTGGTCACCGTGAAGGGCACCTTCGGCACCGTCGGCGGCACGGGCGAGGTCCGGTCCGACGGGTCCGCCGTCGGCACCCTGACCTTCGACGTCGACTCTCTCGACACCGGGAACGCCAAGCGCGACACCCACCTGAGGTCCGAGCACTTCTTCGACGCCGACCACCACCCCGAGATCACCTTCGCGGCCCGCAGCGCCGAACTCCGCGACGGGGACCAGGTGCACGTGGTCGGACAGCTCACCGTGCGCGGCATCAGCAGGCCACTGTCCCTGACCGCGCGCGTGACGGAGCGGGACGCCACGGGCCTCACCCTGGACACCGAGTTCAGCGTGGAGCGCGAGCAGTTCGGCATGGGCTGGAACCAGCTCGGCATGATCCGCGGCCGCACGACCGTCACCGCCGGCCTCCGCTTCACCCGGGCCACCGCCTGACACCCGTGTCAGCCCGGGCGCACGACCTTCTGCACATCCGCGCTCGACAGTGTCTGCGGCGACGCCGTGAACGCGCGCAGGCGGAGCCGGGCTCCAGGGCGGGGCAGTGGGAAGCGGCCCGCGGGCGGCCGGAGTTCGTAGGAGGCGGTGCCGTGCGCGGACAGGGTGCGCGGGCCCCGGACGACCCGCCAGTACGGGCCCATGCCCTGCCCGGTGGTCAGCATGAAGTGCGGGGTGAGCGCGGTGTCGCCGGTGTTGGTGACCAGGAGGGCGAGGCGGGAGACGGTCGCAGGGCTGGAGTGCCGGACCGCCGTGACCCGCATCCGCAGGGGCGGCGTGCCCGTCGCCGCCACGGCCGCACAGGCCAGGGCCGGCGCCAGCAGCAGGACCGTCGCGGCGACCCGCGCCGGGCGGCCGCGGGCCCCGGACAGCAGGCCGGGACGAGGCTGCCACGCCCGGAGGAACGCCGACCCCGGAGCGGTCACCGCCGCCGCCAGCCACAGCGGCGTCATCAGCAGGTAATAGCCGTCCTGCGACCGGGTCGCCAGGTAGAAGACGCACCAGGGCAGCACGGTCGCGGCAGGCCCGAGCCGCCGTGCGAACAGCGCGAACAGCACGAGCAGCCCGGCGAAGAGCAGCACGCTCGCGTGGGAGTACCAGCCGATCCGGTCACTGCCGTCCGTGAGGTACAGCGAGATGCCGACCACGCCCTGGCCGTGCAGCACCGCCCCCTGGGTGAGCGGCAGGGCGATCCCCGTGAGCCAGCGCCCCGGCTCGCTCACGACGAAGTAGGCGTTGACCAGCAGCCACCCGCCGGCCGCGGCCCCGGCGAACCGCAGCACCACCAGCGCCGCCGCCCGGCCGCCCAGCTCACCGCGCCGCACCGCGTAGATCCCGGCCAGCAGGAACGGCGCCAGGAACCAGGGGAGTTGCTGGGCCGCGCACGCCACACCCAGACACACCGCCCGTCCCAGGCCCGCCGCCCCGAGCCGCCCGCCCTCCCCGGTACGGGGCCAGCCCACCACCACCGGCACCAGCAACGCCAGCGCCACGACCGCCGGGTATCCGAGCCGCCCGTACGACGGCAGCATCCCGAAGCCCAGACACACCAGGGTCGCCGCCGACCGCCACGGCACCGGCAGCATCCGCCACAGCACGACCGTCCCGGCGATCAGCGCGCCCGTGCTCACGGCCGTCGCCGGAGTGCCGCCGTGGCCCAGCCACAGCAGCGGCACCGTCAGCAGCGGGGCGAGCGGCGGATAGCCGTAGGTGAAGTCGTAGCCGCCGGTCACCGTCGGAGTGAGGGCCACGCCGTGGCCGAAGAGCCAGGGCCACGGCTGCCCGTACACCGGGCGCCCCGCGGCCAGTTCCCGCGCCGCCTGGGTGGTGAGCAGGGCCTCGTCGGAGCCGTTGTGGAGCATGATCCACGCGCACAGGGTGAGCGTCACGCCCGTCACCAGCACGCAACCGTCCACCCGGGCCAGTGACCGGACCCGGCGAACGACCAGTGCCAGCACCCCGCACGTCAGGATCGAGGCGTAGCACAGCGAGATCACGGCGGCCACGGCAGGACGGTGACCGGCCGCCGACGTCCACACCGCCCGCGTACCGATCAGCAGACCGATGTCGGCCAGCAGGGTCAGGACGCGGTGCCACTGGGCCGGGGGAGCCGGCGGCGCGGAGACCGCAGACTGGGTGCGCGGGCCGGGCACCACCAGCGTCGTTTCTGCCGAGTACACGCCGCAGGACGCTAATCGCCGCCGGTGAGCGCGGCCCGGAGGGAGGTGAAGATTCCGGTGTGCTCCGGGTAAGGGCCCTGTTCGGCCGGTATCCGGCTCAGTTCAGTACCCCGCTCAGTACACGTCCCGCACGTACCGCTTGTCCGCCGCGAGCTGCTTCACGTACGCGGCGGCCTCGGCCTCGCCCAGCCCGCCGTGCGCCACCGCGATGTCCCGCAGCGCCCGGTCCACGTCCTTCGCCATCCGGGAGGCGTCACCGCAGACGTAGAAGCGGGCCCCGTCACGCAGCCAGTGCCACAGCTCCGGCCCGTGCTCGCGCATCCGGTCCTGCACGTACACCTTGTTGCGCTGGTCCCGGGAGAAGGCGGTGTCCAGCCGTGTGAGGCCGCCCTCGTCGAGCAGCGCCGTCAGCTCCTCCTCGTAGTAGAAGTCCGTCGCCCGGTGCTGCTCCCCGAAGAACAGCCAGGAGGGTGCCCGGTGGCCGAGCGCGCGCCGCTCCTGGAGGAAGCCCACGAAGGGCGCCACGCCGGTGCCGGGGCCGACCATGATCATCGGTGTCGACGCGTCCGCCGGGGGCCGGAAGTGCGGTGAGCGCTGCACGAACACCGGTACCTCCGTGTCCGGTTCGGCGTCCGCGAGGTACGGCGAGCAGACCCCGCCGCGCGCCCGGCCGTGCAGGTTCTCGTACCGCACCACGGACACCGTCAGCGACACCCGGTGCGGGTCGGCCAGCGGGCTCGACGATATGGAGTACAGCCGTGGCTGGAGCCTGCGCAGCACCCCGGCCCAGTCCTCGGCGCTCGCCCGCACCGCGTACTCGGCGAGCACGTCCACGGCCTGCCGCCCCCAGCTCCACTGTGCCAGCCCGTCCTTGTTGTCCGGCCGCAGCAGCCTGCGCAACTCGTGCTTGTCCCGGGCGCGTTCGGCGACGAAGCGGAGCAGGTCGGGGGTGATCCGGGTGATGTCGAGATGCCGGTGCAGCGCCTCACCGAACGGCACCTCGCCGACACCGTCGACGGTCACGGCCACCCCGGCGTCCACCCCGGTCACGGCCAGCCACTCCTCCACCAGCGAGGGCGCGTTGACCGGCCGCACACCGAGCGCGTCCCCGGCCTCGTACGCCAGGTCCGTCCCGCTCGTGTCGAAGGTGAACCGCCGGACCTCCTTGCCCGCACCGGGCCGGCTGAGCAGCCGGTTGCCGACGAGCCGGGCCGTGGTGACCGGCTTGGACGTGGCCCTGGGCGTCGCGGCCGGCGCCGCGGACTTCTCACCCGGCGCCGCGGACTTCTCACCCAGCGCCGAGAGCACCTGGTCGAGCCACTGCCCGGCGGACGGCTCGAAGTCCGGCTCGCAGTCCGTGCGCGGGGCCAGCCGCACCCCGCCCAGTTCGTCGAGTCGCGCGTCCAGCCGCCGCCCGTGGCCGCAGAAGTCGTCGTACGAGGAGTCGCCGAAGGCCAGCACCGCGTACCGCACCCCGTCCAGCCGCGGGGCCAGCTCGCCGGAGAGCGCGTCCCAGAAGCCGGAGCCGTTGTCGGGCGCGTCGCCGTCCCCGAAGGTGCTGGTGATGAACAGCAGGTCGGCGGTGCGGGCGAGCGTGCCGACGTCGGCGTCGTCCATGCCGACGAGGGTCGTACGGTGCCCCGTCGAGGTCAGCCGCTCGGCGGTGGCGGTGGCGAACTCCTCCGCGTTCCCGGTCTGCGACGCCCACAGCACGACGACCTCACGGCCGGACCGCTCCGGCGACTCGGCCGCCGACGTGCGTGAGTACATCCCGGCCAGCACCCCGTTGACCCACAGCGCGTGCTCGGGCGAGAAGGGCGCGTCGGGCGGCAGCACCGGTACCCCCGGGGCGCCCGAGCCGAGCCCGGCGAGGAAACCGGTGAGGTACTGCCGCTCCTGGGCGGAGAGCACCGGGGGAGGGGAGGGGGCGAGGCCGAAGGGGTTCGCGGTACCCGGCGTCACGGTCGTGGGCGTCAGGGCCGGGGCCTCCGGTGCGGGGGCCGGGGACGCCACCTTCGCCAGCGACACCGCGCACACCTTGAACTCCGGCTGGAACGACAGCGGATCCACCGCGTCGCTCGTCACCGCGTTGACGCTCAGGTACTCGCCGAACAGGTCGTTCCAGTGGAACGGCGCGAAACAGCAGCCCGGCCGCACCCGGTCCGTCACCACGGCCGGCAGCACGGCCCGCCCGCGCCGGGAGGCCACCTCGACGAGGTCGTCCTCGTCCACCCCGAGCGCCGCGGCGTCTTCCGGGTGCAGCTCCACGAACGGCCCGGGATTCAGCTTGTTGAGCTTGGCTACCTTCCCGGTCTTGGTGAGGGTGTGCCACTGGTGCTGCACCCGCCCGGTGTTGAGCACGAACGGATAGTCGTCGTCCGGCAGTTCGGCGGCGGGCAGATGCGGCCGCGCGAAGAACGCGGCCCGCCCGGAAGCCGTGGGGAAGCGCAGCCCCTCGTCACCCACGTACCGGATCGGATTGCGCTCCGGCCCGTCCTCCCGCGCGGCCGGCCACTGCACGGGCGTCTCGCGCAGCCGCTCGTAGGAGACCCCACGCAGGTCCCAGCCGGTCTTCGGATTCCAGAACCGCCGGATCTCCTCGAAGACCTGCTCGGCGCTGTCGTACGAGAACCCCTTCTCGTACCCCATCGCACACGCCACCTCGGCGATGATCCGCCAGTCGGCCATCGCCTCCCCGGGCGGATCCGCCGCCTGCCGGGTCAGCGTGAGGTTGCGCTCGCTGTTGACGAACACCCCCTCGGCCTCGGTCCACATCGCGCCGGGCAGGACGACATCGGCGTACGCGTTCGTCTCGGTGTCCGCGAACACGTCCTGCGTGACCACGAACTCGGCGGCTTCCAGACCCTCGATGACCGTACGGCGGTTGGCGACCGAGGCGACCGGGTTGGTGCAGATGATCCAGCAGGCCTTGATCTCCCCGCCGGCCATCCGCTGGAACATGTCGACGGTGCCCTGACCGGCCCCGTCGGCGCGCAGCGTGCCCGGCGGCAGCTCCCACACCTCCTCGGTGAACGCCCGCTCCTCGTCCACGAGCACCGATCGCTGCCCCGGCAGCCCCGGCCCCATATAGCCCATCTCGCGCCCGCCCATGGCGTTGGGCTGCCCGGTCAGGGAGAACGGCCCGGCGCCCGGACGGCAGATCGCTCCCGTCGCCAGATGCAGGTTGACCAGGGCGTTGGTGTTCCAGGTGCCGTGCGTGGACTGGTTCAGCCCCATGGTCCAGCAGCTCATCCACCGCTTCCCGGCCGCGCCGATCATCCGGGCCGCCTCGCGCAGGTCCTCTTCGTCGAGCCCGGTGATCTCGGCGACGGCGGCCGGATGGTAGTCGGCGAGGAACCCGGGCAGCTCCTCCCAGCCCTCGGTGTGGTCCGCGACGAACTCCGGGTCGGTGTGCCCTCCCTCGTGCAGCAGATGCAGCAGGCCGTTCAGCAACGCGAGATCGGTACCGGGCCTGACCTGCAGGAACAGATCCGCCTTGGCGGCGGTCGCGGTCCGCCGCGGATCGACGACGATCAGCTTGGCGCCCGCCTTGACCCGCTCCATCATCCGCAGGAAGAGGATCGGGTGGCAGTCGGCCATGTTCGACCCGATGACGAGGAAGGCGTCCGCCCGGTCGAAGTCCTCGTACGACCCGGGCGGCCCGTCCGCGCCCAGCGACAGCTTGTAACCGGTACCCGCGCTCGCCATGCACAGCCGCGAGTTCGACTCGATCCGGTTCGTGCCCACGAACCCCTTGGCCAGCTTGTTGGCCAGATACTGCGCCTCCAGGCTCATCTGCCCGGACACGTAGAAGGCGACCGCGTCCGGTCCGTGCTCGTCGACGATCGCCCGCAGCCGCGCCGCCGTCCCGGCGATCGCGTCGGCGACGGGAGCCGGGACCGCCTCCTCGCCCCGGACGTCCCGCACCAGCGCGCCGGTCAGCCGCCCGGGCGCGGCGAGCAGGTCGGCCGTGGTCGCGCCCTTGGTGCACAGCCGCCCCGCGTTGGCCGGATGCGCCTTGTCACCGGACGCCTTCAGCACCGTGCGCCGCCCGTCCGGGCCCGTCCCCACATCGAGCACGAGGCCGCAGCCGACACCGCAGTACGAGCAGACGGTGCGCACCTGCCGCGTGTCCGGCCG
The DNA here is from genome assembly GCF_040296465.1 of Streptomyces sp. NPDC002130. Lineage (NCBI taxonomy): Bacteria > Bacillati > Actinomycetota > Actinomycetes > Kitasatosporales > Streptomycetaceae > Streptomyces > Streptomyces sp. NPDC002130. The sequence goes on along the minus strand of NZ_JBEOXI010000062.1, from coordinate 10,933 downwards.
GTCTCCGGAGGTCGTGGTCATGCCTCCAACGGTACGAATCGCCCGTTACGCCTCTGTCACACGGCTTGATCATCGGGGGTTACGCCCGTCACACAGCCGCCTTCCGGCCGTTGTGAGGTGCAATGAGGTCGCGGAGCGTGTCGCATTGGGCCGAACGGGTGACTCTGCGCAAGAATTGCCCGATGCAGACAGCGAGTGCGAGCCAGGACGGAGCATGCCGGTGAACAGCCACGATGTCACCGACGAACAGTGGGAGGGGCTCGCCCAGGTCGTGCCGCTGCGGGGCCGGGACGCCTGGCCGTCCGCCGTCGGCCACCGGTCCATACCGGAAGCCGAGACGGAGACCCGCCGCCGTTTCGTCGTCCTGCGCGTGAACGTCTTCGCCGACGCCCGGGACGTCGCCGAACGGCTGATGGCGGGCGTCCCCGTCCTCCTCGACCTCACCGGCGCGGAGACGGAGGTCGCCAAGCGGGTCCTCGACTTCAGCACGGGCGTGGTCTTCGGCCTGGCGAGCGGGATGCACCGGGTGGACCGCAACGTGTTCCTGCTGACGCCGGCGGGGACCGAGGTGACGGGGTTGATGGAAGGGGCGGGGCTCCCCGGCGCGTGACCGTAGCTCGTTCGTAGGAAGCCCTCGAAGACGGAACGGTTCGTCCCACCGGCGGAGCCCTACCGTCCGGCTATGACCCAGCCCGCCCTCCCCGACCGGCCCGCTCTCCGCGACCGGCCCACCGCACCCGCCCCACCCGCTCTCCCCGTCCACCCCGACCGTCCCCGCGTCACCGAACTGCGCCTGGCCGCCTTCACCACCCACCGCCGCGCAGCGTTCCCGCTCGGGCCCCTCACTCTGCTCGCCGGTCGAAGCGGCTGCGGCAAGACCAGCGCGCTGCGGGCGTACGAGGCCCTCGCCCGGCTCGGGGGCGGCGCCGAGCTCGGTGAGGCGTTTCCCGACCCGGTCGCCTGTGTGCCGGAGCGGGCCCGGCCCGACGCACAGCGCCGCCGCGGCTTCCGCATCGGCTGTACGGCCGACGGCCCAGCCGGCCCAGTCCGTCTCGACGTGGCCGTCCAGGCCGAGCCCGAACTGCGTGTCGTGGGCGAGCGGTTGACGTCCGACGGACTGGTCCTGCTGGAGACCGCCCTGCGCGATCCGGGCAAGCGTGCCGTACAGGCCGCCTGGCACACGGCCGGGCCGACGCCCGTGACCCGCGGCCCGCTCCCGGACGACCGGCTCGGCACCGCCCTGCTGCCCCTGCGCGTCGCCGGCAAGACACCGGGGCAGCGCAGAGTGCTGGCGGCGGCCGAGCAGATGGTCGTCGCGCTGCGCTCCGCCTTCGCCTGCGACCCCGAACCCTCCCGTATGCGCGCCCCCGTCGCGGCCGGCTCCGGCCGCCTCCGGGGCGGCTGCGGCAACCTCGCGGACGTGCTGTGGCGTACCCGGGCCGAGTGCGGACGCCGGCACGCGCAGCTCGTGGCGGCGGTACGGGCCGGGTGCAGCGGGCCGGTGGAGGACGTGCTCGCCCGGCTGGACGGCAACGGAACGGTCGCCGCCGCCGTCGACCGGGGGAACGGCTTCCACACGGACCTGGGCCGGCTCGGACACGGCGAACTCCGCTACCTCGCCTTCGCGTTGGTCCTCCTCACCGGACCCGGGGTGCTGGAGGTCGACCCGGCCGGGGAGGTGCCTGCCGCCCTGCAGTCGCTCACGATCCTCGCCGACGGTTTCGACCGGGGCCTGGACCCACGGCAACGACGGGAACTGCTGGGCCTCGCGGCCCGGATGTGCGAGCGGGGGCACATCCGGCTCGTCGGCGCGGTCAGCGACGGTTCGTGGGCCGCCGGGACGGAGGGGGCCACGGTGGTACACCTGGACCGTGACTGATCCACTGGACGCATCGCAACCCGGCCCCCACGGCGAACCCCTCGACGTGGCGACACTGCAACGCCGGCTGGCCGAGTTCGCCGCCGCGCGGAACTGGCAGCCGTACCACACCCCCAAGAACCTGGCCGCGGCCCTCAGCGTCGAGGCGTCCGAACTGGTCGAGATCTTCCAGTGGTTGACGCCCGAGGAGTCGGCCCGGGTCATGGCCGACCCGGACACCGCGCACCGCGTCACCGACGAGGTCGCCGACGTGCTCGCGTATCTGCTCCAGCTGTGCGAGGTGCTCGGCGTCGACCCGCTGGCGGCACTGGACGCGAAGATCGACCGGAACGAGCGGAGGTTTCCGATCTAGCGGACGCGCACGCCGCGGCTGCGTGGAGCGTGAACCCCGGAGGTCGGAGCGAAGAAGTCCGTTTGCACGCTACGTAATCGAATAGCGGCCCGAATCCGAATCGTTGTCCGCAATTTTCCGCCTTCCTCTGGCTTTTCGTCTCACACACCCTCACGCTGGGTAGTGAACAAGGGAGTGCGGGCAGACGGACGCGCGCAGCGCGTCGGACAAGACGGGGGCAGCGCATGGACGCGGTGCGGCTCATCGTGACGAGCAGGCGGTCCCTGGCGGCGGGCGGCGACGCGCGGGAGACCCTGGCCGAGGTGTGGCAGGCGCAGGCCCTGGCGCAAGCCATAGGCAGCCGCCTCGCGGTCGCCGGACCACCCGAACTGCGCGGCGAGGCACTGGGGTTGACGGAGCTGGCGGGCCGGGGCTGCGGTGTCCTCGACCCGCCGGTGCTGGCCCCCGGTGAGCTGCGGGCGGGCCAGCTCACCGAGTTGGGCGACGCCCGCCACACCCTGATGTACCTCGGCGGCCTCCTCGGCGAGGTCGGCATCGCCCTGGTCGCCCTGGCCAGCGCCGCCGACGACGAGGGCACGTACTGGCAGTGCATGGAGGCCATCGACGCGGCGGACGAGTCCCGCGACCGCGTCCTGGAGATGCTCCGCAGACTCGCGGACCGGGAACAGACGCTGCCGGAGAGAGAAGCGGGGTAGGGGGCGGGGCAGGGAGGCGCGGGACTCTCGTGAGCCGAGTGGGAGGAGGCGCAACCCGCTCGGCCGGCTCTGAGGTCCCCGGTTCCCCTAGCCCGCCTGTCCCTCCTCGACGACTCTCCGTTCCACATCCCCCGCCGCCTGAAATTCCGCGTCCAACGCCGACAGGTCCGCGTTCAACGCCGCCATCAGCTCCTCCATCTGCTGCAACAGCCCTTTCGGCTGCCCGGTCCCGCCCTGCTGCGGCACGGTCTCTTCGGACATGACGGCCTCCTCGGCCCCCGGCCCCCGGGGAGGCCGACGCGGGTGACGCCCCGGCGGTCCACCCCCCGGCGCGGAAGCCGGGGGCTCCGGCTCCGCCCGAGCCAACGATCACCATCGGGGCCGGTCACTGGCCCGGTCGCCCGGGCCCCGCGGTATTGACGTAATTTCACCCGACCGGGGACCGGACGGTACGGGGGACCGACCGCGTGATCGCGCACCCCGGCGTGCAGGATGGAAGCATGGATCTGCGCATCTTCACCGAGCCCCAGCAGGGGGCCACCTACGACACTCTGCTCACCGTCGCCAAGGCCACCGAGGACCTCGGCTTCGACGCCTTCTTCCGTTCCGACCATTACCTCCGCATGGGCAACGTGGACGGCCTGCCCGGCCCCACCGACGCCTGGATCACCCTGGCCGGACTCGCCCGTGAGACCAAGCGCATCCGGCTCGGCACCCTGATGACCGCCGGCACCTTCCGGCTGCCCGGCGTGCTCGCCATCCAGGTCGCCCAGGTCGACCAGATGTCCGGCGGCCGCGTCGAACTCGGCCTCGGCGCGGGCTGGTTCGAGGAGGAGCACAAGGCCTACGGCATCCCCTTCCCCAAGGAGAAGTTCGCCCGCCTCGAGGAGCAGCTGGAGGTCGTCACCGGCCTGTGGGGGACGGACCCCGGCAAGACCTTCGACTTCCACGGCACTTACTACGACCTCGCGGACTCTCCCGCCCTGCCCAAGCCGGCCCAGCAGAAGATCCCCGTGCTCGTCGGCGGCCACGGCCCGTCCCGCACCCCGCGGCTGGCCGCCAAGTACGCCGACGAGTTCAACATGCCCTTCGGCTCCGTCGAGGACAGCGAGCGCCAGTTCGGCCGGGTCCGCGCCGCCGCGGAGGAAGCGGGCCGCGGCGACGAGCTGACGTACTCCAACGCCCTCGTGGTCTGCGTCGGCCGGGACGACGCGGAGGTCGCCCGCCGGGCCGCCGCGATCGGCCGTGAGGTCGACGAGCTGAAGCTCAACGGACTGGCAGGCTCCCCGGCCGAGGTCGTCGACAAGATCGGCCGCTACGCCGAGATCGGCTCCCGCCGCATCTACCTCCAGGTCCTCGACCTCGACGACCTCGATCACCTGGAGCTGATCTCCGCGCAGGTGCAGTCGCAGCTGGCGTAGCCGGCCCCACCGAGTCGCCCTCGTTAAACGAAGGCGCTGGTGGGCACAGGTGTGCGAAGCTGTGGGCGTCGTCCTGCCGAGCCCCCAGGATCACCCTTCCTGGGGGCTCTCGCGCGTACGGCACCGACACCGTCCACCCAGCCGGAGAGGCCCTCCGCATGTTCCTGACGATCACGACCACCGGCACGCCGGAACGCCCCGCCACCGACCTCGGCTACCTGCTGCACAAGCATCCCGACAAGGCGCAGGCGTTCTCCACCTCCTACGGCACGGCCCACGTCCTCTACCCCGAGGCGGAAGCCGGGCGCTGCACGGCGGCGCTGCTGCTGAAGGTCGACGCGGTGGCACTGGTCAGGCGCGGCAAGGGCAAGGGCCGCGGCGGCGCCCCCGACGCGGCCCTCGCGCAGTACGTCAACGACCGCCCCTACGCGGCCTCCTCCCTGCTGGCCGTGGCACTGAGCAGCGTCTTCTCCAGCGCGATGAAGGGCGTCTGCAACGCCAGGCCGGAGCTGCCCGACCTGGCCAGGCCGCTGCGGGTCGAGGTGCCCGCGCTGCCCGCCCGGGGCGGCCCCGACCTCGTGCGGAAGCTCTTCGAGCCGCTCGGCTGGACCGTCACGGTCGAGCCCGTGCCGCTGGACACCGAGTTCCCCGACTGGGGCGACTCGCGGTACGTGAGCCTCGTGCTGGAATCGGACACGCTCACCCTCGCCGAAACCCTGCGCCACCTCTACGTCCTGCTCCCCGTCCTGGACGACGCCAAGCACTACTGGGTCGCCCCCGACGAGGTCGACAAGCTCCTGCGCGTCGGTGAGGGCTGGCTGCCCGGCCACCCGGAGCAGCGCCTGATCACCAGCCGCTACCTCTCGCGCCGCTGGTCGCTGACCCGGCAGGCCACCGAGCGCCTGGAGCTGGTGCGGCTCGCGGAGGCCGACGACAGCGAGGTCGAGGAGATCGACAACGCGGTCGAGGCGGAGACCGAGACCGAGGAGAAGCCGACCCCGCTGGCCGTGCAGCGCCGCGAGGCGATCGTCACGGCGCTCCGGCAGTCCGGCGCCGCCCGGGTCCTCGACCTCGGCTGCGGACAGGGCCAGTTGGTGCAGACTCTCCTCAAGGACCCGGCGTTCACCGAGATCGTCGGCGTGGACGTGTCGATGCGCGCCCTCACCATCGCCTCCCGGCGGCTCAAGCTGGACCGCATGGGCGAGCGGCAGGCGTCCCGCGTCCAGCTCTTCCAGGGCTCGCTCGCGTACACCGACGTCCGGCTCAAGGGCTACGACGCCGCCGTGCTCAGCGAGGTCGTCGAGCACCTCGACCTGCCCCGGCTGCCCGCCCTGGAGTACGCGGTGTTCGGCTCGGCCCGGCCGAGGACGGTCCTCGTGACCACCCCGAACGTCGAGTACAACGTGCGCTGGGAGTCCCTCCCGGCCGGCCACGTCCGGCACGGCGACCACCGCTTCGAGTGGACCCGCGCCGAGTTCCGCGCCTGGGCGGAGGCGGTGGCCGAACGGCACGGCTACGGCGTCGAGTTCGTCGCCGTGGGCCCCGACGACCCCGAGGTGGGGCCGCCCACCCAGATGGCCGTGTTCACCATGACCACCCCGAAGGAGGCGAAGGCGGCATGACCGACGTTCAGCAGGGGCGTGTGCTGCCCGTCACCGACCTGTCCCTGGTGGTGCTGGTCGGGGCCACCGGCTCCGGCAAGTCCACCTTCGCCCGCAGGCACTTCAAGCCCACCGAGGTCATCTCGTCCGACTTCTGCCGTGGTCTCGTCTCGGACGACGAGAACGACCAGAGCGCCACCAAGGACGCCTTCGACGTCCTGCACTACATCGCGGGCAAGCGCCTGGCCGCCGGCCGCCGCACGGTCGTGGACGCGACCAGTGTGCAGTCCGACGCCCGCCGCCAGCTGATCGACCTGGCCAAGCAGTACGACGTGCTGCCGATCGCGATCGTGCTCGACGTGCCCGAGGAGGTGTGCGCCGAACGCAACGCGGCCCGCACCGACCGCGCCGACATGCCGCGCCGGGTCATCCACCGCCACACCCGCGAACTGCGCCGCTCCCTCAGGCACCTGGAGCGCGAGGGCTTCCGCAAGGTGCACATCCTGCGGGGCGTGGACGAGGTCGAGCACGCCACGGTCGTCACCGAGAAGCGCTTCAACGACCTCACCCACCTGACCGGCCCGTTCGACATCATCGGCGACATCCACGGCTGCGCCGCCGAACTGGAGGCGCTCCTCGGCAAGCTGGGCTACGTCGACGGCGTCCACCCGGAGGGCCGTACGGCCGTCTTCGTCGGCGACCTGGTCGACCGCGGCCCGGACAGCCCCGGCGTGCTGCGCCGCGTGATGGCGATGGTGAAGTCCGGCAACGCCCTGTGCGTGCCCGGCAACCACGAGAACAAGTACGGCCGTTACCTGCGCGGCCGCAAGGTCCAGCACACCCACGGCCTCGCCGAGACCATCGAGCAGATGGCGGGCGAGAGCGAGGAGTTCCTCGCCGAGGTACGGGAGTTCCTCGACGGCCTCGTCAGCCACTACGTCCTCGACGGCGGCCGGCTCGTCGTCTGCCACGCCGGTCTGCCCGAGAAGTACCACGGCCGCACCTCCGGACGGGTCCGCAGCCACGCCCTGTACGGCGACACCACCGGTGAGACCGACGAGTTCGGCCTGCCGGTGCGCTACCCGTGGGCGGAGGACTACCGGGGCCGGGCCGCGGTCGTCTACGGCCACACGCCCGTACCGGAGGCGACCTGGCTCAACAACACCATCTGCCTGGACACCGGCGCGGTCTTCGGCGGCAAGCTCACTGCGCTGCGCTGGCCGGAGCGCGAGCTGGCCGACGTCCCGGCGGAGCAGGTCTGGTACGAGCCGACGAAGCCGCTGCGCAGCGAGGCACCCGGCGGGCAGGACGGCCGCCCGCTGGACCTGGCCGACGTGCGGGGCCGCAGGGTCGTCGAGACCCGGCACCAGGGCCGTGTCTCGATCCGCGAGGAGAACGCGGCTGCGGCCCTGGAGGTCATGAGCCGCTTCGCGGTGGACCCGCGGCTGCTGCCGTACCTCCCGCCGACCATGGCCCCGACGGCCACGAGTCACGTCGAGGGCTACCTGGAGCACCCCGAGGAGGCCTTCGCCCAGTACAAGGACGACGGTGTCGCGCGGGTCGTGTGCGAGGAGAAGCACATGGGCTCGCGGGCGGTGGCCCTGGTGTGCCGCGACGCGGAGGCGGCCCGCAAGCGCTTCGGTGTGGACGGCCCCACGGGGTCGCTCTACACCCGCACCGGTCGGCCCTTCCTCGACGACGCCGCCCTCACCGAGGAGGTCCTGGACCGAGTGCGCACGGCGATCGGCGAGGCCGGTCTCTGGGACGACCTGGAGACGGACTGGCTGCTGCTGGACGCCGAGCTGATGCCCTGGTCGCTGAAGGCGTCCGGGCTGCTGCGGTCGCAGTACGCCGCCGTGGGCGCCGCGTCCGGCGCGGTGCTCCCGCAGGCGCTGGCCGCCCTGCGGGGCGCGGCGGCACGCGGCGTGGACGTGTCGGGTCTGCTGTCCCGCACGGGTGAACGCGCCACGGACGCCGCCGCGTTCACCGAGGCGTACCGCCGCTACTGCTGGACCACGGACGGCCTGGAGGGCGTGCGCCTGGCACCGTTCCAGATCCTCGCGGTGCAGGGACGCAGCCTCACCGGGCTGCCGCACGACGAGCAGCTCGCCCTGCTCGACCGGCTCGTCGAGCACGACGGCAGCGGGCTGCTGCAGACCACCCGCCGGCTCTACGTCGACACCGCCGACCCGGAGTCGGTGCGGGCCGGCGTCGACTGGTGGCTGGAGATGACCGGCCGCGGCGGCGAGGGCATGGTCGTCAAGCCGGTCGGCGCCGTTGTCCGCGACGGCCAGGGCCGCCTGGTGCAGCCCGGCGTCAAGTGCCGCGGCCGCGAGTACCTGCGGATCATCTACGGCCCCGAGTACACGCGCCCGGAGAACCTCGCCCGGCTGCGCTCGCGGTTCCTCAACCACAAGCGGTCCCTGGCGATCCGCGAGTACGCCCTGGGCCTGGAGGCCCTGGACCGGCTGGCCGAGGGCGAGCCGCTGTGGCGGGTGCACGAGGCGGTGTTCGGGGTGCTGGCACTGGAGTCGGAGCCGGTGGACCCGAGGCTGTGAAAAGGGGTGGGCGACGGTCCTGCCGTCGCCCACCCACGCTCTTCGCCACCCGCCCCGCCCCGCCCGTTGTCGTCACGGAGACGCGAACAGAAGTGCGCCGAAACATGCAGGGTGCGCGTCAACCTGTGCCCAGGCGGTCAGGATGGAGGCATGGCATACCACGTCCACTCCGAGGCCGGGCGGCTGCGCCGCGTCATCCTGCACCGGCCCGATCTCGAGCTCAAAAGGCTCACCCCCAGCAACAAGACCTCGCTGCTCTTCGACGACGTGCTGTGGGTACGCAGGGCCCGCGCCGAGCACGACGGGTTCGCCGACGTGCTGCGCGACCGCGGAGTCGCCGTCCACCTCTTCGGTGACCTGCTGGCCGAGACACTGGAGGTCCCGGCGGCGAGATCCCTCGTCCTGGACCGGGTCTTCGACGAGAAGGAGTACGGCCCGCTGGCCACCGACCCGCTCAGAGCCGCCTTCGAGAACCTGCCCGCGGGGGACCTGGCCGAGGTCCTGATCGGCGGCATGACCAAACGCGAGTTCCTCGACGTGAACCCGGAGCCCACCTCGGTGCGCTTCCACGTCATGGAGCTGGACGACTTCCTGCTGGGCCCGCTGCCCAACCACCTCTTCACCCGCGACACCTCCGCCTGGATCTACGACGGCGTGTCCATCAACGCCATGCGCTGGCCCGCCCGGCAGCGCGAGACCGTGCACTTCGAGGCGATCTACCGGCACCACCCTTTGTTCCGCGGCGAGACGTTCCACGAGTGGTCGAAGGGGCAGGCCGACTACCCGTCGACCATCGAGGGCGGGGACGTGCTGGTCATCGGCAACGGCGCCGTGCTCATCGGCATGAGCGAGCGCACCACCCCGCAGGCCGTGGAGATGCTCGCGCACAAGCTGTTCGCCGCCGGATCCGCCGAGACGATCGTGGCCCTCGACATGCCCAAGCGGCGTGCGTTCATGCACCTCGACACCGTGATGACGATGGTCGACGGCGACACCTTCACTCAGTACGCGGGCCTCGGCATGCTCCGCTCGTACACCATCGAGCCGGGCGTCGGCGAGAAGGAGCTGAAGGTCACCGACCACCCGCCGGAGCACATGCACCGCGCGATCGCCGCCGCCCTCGGCCTGAACGAGATCCGTGTGCTGACCGCCACCCAGGACGTGCATGCGGCGGAACGCGAGCAGTGGGACGACGGCTGCAACGTCCTCGCCGTCGAACCAGGGGTCGTGGTCGCCTACGAGCGGAACTCCACCACCAACACCCACCTGCGCAAACAGGGCATCGAGGTGATAGAGATCCCGGGGAGCGAGCTGGGCCGGGGCCGGGGTGGGCCGCGTTGCATGAGCTGCCCGGTCGAACGTGATCCGGTCTAGGAGCCCCCGGGCCCCTGCCTCACCGACCCCTGCCCCTGGAGGTCCTCGTATAGACATGCCGAGGTTCGTATAGTATTCCAGCAGTCTGTGTCCCCCGTATCCCTGGAGCGCCCCCATGGCGACTGTCCCGACCGCCCTCGCCGGCCGCCATCTCCTCAAAGAGCTGGACTTCACCGAGGAGGAGTTCCGCGGTCTGGTCGAGCTGGCCGCCGACCTCAAGGCCGCCAAGAAGGGCGGGATCGAACCCCGGTACCTCCAGGGCCGGAACATCGCGCTGATCTTCGAGAAGACCTCCACCCGCACCCGCTGCGCGTTCGAGGTCGCGGCCGCCGACCAGGGCGCCTCGACCACGTACCTCGACCCCTTCGGCTCCCAGATCGGGCACAAGGAGTCGGTCAAGGACACCGCGCGGGTGCTGGGCCGGATGTACGACGCGATCGAGTACCGGGGCGACAGCCAGCAGAAGGTGGAGGAACTGGCGGCGCACGCCGGCGTCCCCGTCTACAACGGGCTCACCGACGACTGGCACCCCACCCAGATGCTCGCCGACGTGCTGACCATGACCGAGCACTGCGCCAAGCCGCTCAGGGAGGTCTCCTTCGCCTACCTGGGCGACGCCCGTTTCAACATGGGCAACTCCTACCTGGTCACCGGCGCCCTGCTCGGCATGGACGTACGGCTCGTCGCGCCGAAGGAGTACTGGCCGGCCGAGGAGATCGTCGACCGGGCCCGCGCCCTCGCCGTGACCAGCGGCGCCCGCATCACGCTCACCGAGACCGTGGACGAGGGCGTCCGCGGCGCCGACTTCGTCGCCACGGACGTCTGGGTCTCCATGGGTGAACCGAAGGAGGTCTGGGCCGAGCGCATCACCGCCCTCGCCCCGTACGCCGTGACCATGGACGTCCTGCGCGCCACCGGCAACCCGGACGTGAAGTTCCTGCACTGCCTGCCCGCCTTCCACGACCTCGGCACCAGGGTCGGCCAGGAGATCCACTGTCCCGCTGCCCTCACGCCGCCGCACTCTCTCCCGACTCACACCAAGATCCGTATCTC